>RFHO01000500.1 GCA_003696385.1 Planctomycetota bacterium
CACCATGTCCTCGAACAGTAGGGCTCGGGTGCGGAAGCGGCGGATCGAGAGGGTCGGTCCCCGCAGGGCCAGCGGCGGGATCACCGCGTTCAAGCGCGAGCCGTCCGGCAGTTTGGCGTCGACCATCGGCGAGACTTCGTCGATGCGCCGTCCGGCGCGTCCGACCAGGCGCTGGATCAGCCGCATCAGGTGGGCTTCGTCGGCGAAGGTGATGTCGGTTGGCTCGAGCACGCCGTTCCGTTCGACGAACACGCGGTCCGGACCGTTGACCAGGACGTCGCTGATGTCCGGGTCGTCCATCAGCGGCTGAAGCGGGCCGTACCCGTAGATTTCGTCCATCAGCTCGCGGACCATCACGCGGCGGTGTTCGTCGGGCAGCCGCACCGGTTCCAGCGAGCAGAAATGCTCAGCCAGCGCTTCCAGTTGCTGCCGCAGTTCGTCCTCGGTGAGCTGTTCCGCCTTGGACACGTCGATGGCGTCGACCAGCTTGCGATGGATCCGCGTCTTGAGCTTCTGGAACTCACGCTGGGCTTCGTTCGAAGTGATCGTTTCGGTGATCATCGTCGTCCTCCGGATCGGCGGTTCGGTGGGCGGGTGGGGGACAGACACCCTGTGGCGTGCCCCACCGTCGCCGTCAATGAGTCAGCATCAGCTTGTACACGTAGCGGTTGGTTTGCGGAGCGATTTCCGGGGTGGAAGTTTCCGCGAACCAGTCTGGAACGGCCTCCGCGGCACGGGTGGTGACGAAAGCCGGCTGCAGCGTGATCTCGAGCGAGCTGTCTGGCCGCGTTTCGACCGCCATCAACCGCGCGCCGACGATCCCGGCCAGCGTCGCGCGGCCCGTACCCGCGCGGCCGGTCGGTGTGAATCGGTCGAAAACGAAGACGATGCGCCGTTCGCCCAGTGCGCCCGCCAGGACATTGGCCAGGTCGATCGGACACGCGGGCATGGCGCGGAGCTGTTTCGGCCAGCGCGTCAGGTCGATCCGGCCGTCCCAGTCCGTCAGGTCGGCTTCGTCCAGGCCGTACCGCCACTGCGCGACGAGTCGTGTTGCGGAAAGGTCGTTGGCGAAATCGAGCACCAGCCACTGGACGTCGTTCTCGTCGGGGCGGATTGCGCAGCGGACGCGGAGTTCGGGCAGTCCATCGCTGCCGGGGGTCACGCGGTGCGCCTCCGGGTCGTAACTCCAGCGGTCTTCGCCTTCGCCCATCTCGATCGATTCGCGCCAGCCGGCGGCGAATCCGTTGTTGCGTGACCATGGCACGGCGATCGGAGCGGCGGGGACGCGCAGTCCGGCAGCAGGAGCCAGTTGCATCAGCCACGACGTGAAGGACGCTTCGGCCCGTGCGCGGAGGTCGGCGGCGGGTCCGGCGATGCCCTGGAACAGCAGGGCCACCGGATTGGACCGCGAGCGCGTGCGATGTGCCGTGACGACGACGGTCGTGGGATCGAAGGCCGTTTGCAGGAACAGCATATCTCCGTTGGGGCGGCGGACCAGGCGTCCGAAGCGGACATCGCCGTTGCGGGCCGTATCGAGGCGCACGGGTGCGCCCGCCACGGCGTTCAATCCGGCCACGCGGGCCGCTTCCCGCCGTGCCCTTTGCAGCAGCGCCTCGGAGACCTTGACGGCGGGGGAAGTGGTCGTCGCCGGGGCGTTGCGAGCCGGACCGAAGGGCAGCGGTTTTCGGTCGGCCGGTGGTGGCGCGGTGCGGCCGTCGTGCATACGCTGGGCGAGAAATGTGTCGTCCAGCAGGACGCCGGCGGCGGCGAGTGCGGCGGCATCGGCCGCGGATTGCAGCTCGCGGCGCGCGGCGGCGAGCCACAGTCGATCGAACACCAGGGCGATGATCATGCCCAGGACGAGCAGGATCAAAGCGACCAGCGGCACGACGACGCCGCGGCGGGCCGCGGACGGTGTCGCCGGGGCGCGGCACGGACGGAGCGAGCCAATGGCGGTGCGCGCGATCGAGCCGCCCGTGCGGCGTCGCCGGCCGGGCGGGCCCGTGAGGCGATCGCCGGGGTGCGGCGAGCGGGAACGTGTCGGTCTCTGCTTGGGGACAATCATCGATCGCCCTCACGCCGAGCGGTCAACAGCAGTCGACGGGACGGGAACGCGCGGTCGACGGACGCGGACGGCATCGCGGGCGGCTGGTCGAACGCGTTGCCGCCGTTGCTCGTGGGAGCCGGGGCGACGGTGCGGGAAGCGTCGTCGCCCGGGCGATTCGGAGCGCCGCTGTTGACACCGGAGCGTGGTGCAGCGGCCGGACGTCTGCGGCCGGTGTTGGCGGCGTCGTCCAGATACGAGGTGCGCAGCGGCAGTCGGCGTCCATTGCGGAACTCGACGATCGTGCGGGCGGCGGCGCGGTATTCCTCGACGGCGTAGGGCTCTTGCGGCTTCGGCGGCTCGGGCAGTTGGAGGATTTCGTCGAGTGTGACGCGGTCGGGGTTGCCGGTTTCGGACAGTTGCCGCGCGATTCGTTCGCCTTCGGGGTTGTACGACAGGGTGATCGTCCCGCGTCGCTGGGCGAGCACCAGCATGTTCGCCTGGCGCGGGGTGAGTTCGAGCGTGACGGTATTGATGCCGCGCTCGATGGTGGCGGCGGCGAAGTTGCGGTTGATGGCCAGCACGCGGACGGCCTTCATCAGCGTGATGGCCAGCCCGCCGCCGACGCGTTCATCCGAGGCATCGATGTTCGGCGTGAGGTGCACGTCGACGTAGTCGCCGGGCATGATCAGGCCGTCGACCATGTCGACGGTTTCGCCCACGGCGAGCGTGATGGCCCGGTAGCCGTCGCGGAGTTCGATTTCGGGCCGTTCGCCGGGCCGATACAGCTGGGAAGCGCGGATGGGTGTGGCCGCGGGGATCCGTTCCTTGACCACCCGTCCGATGATCACGCGGGTGGACAGGAGCATGTCCGGTTCGAGCTGATCGACGCGGACCGGGCCCTGGCCGATGTGGGCTTCGGTGATGACGGTGCCCGGTTCGAGGTCGGCGACCGCCATCGGCACGTTGCGTGTCTGCGGTCGTTCGGGCGGTTTCTCTTCGGTCGCGATCAGCCGCTTGCCGATGTACGCGGTCACCAGCAGTGCCACCACGACCAGCATCAGAATGGTCACTTTGGCGGGTGTCAGGTTTCGCACGCTTCGCCTCCCGATCTGTCGAGTCGTGTCGTTCTGTTCGGTTCGTTCGATCTTTTGCCGGCCGGATGTGTCTTCGTTGCCGGCCGTCGGCGTGGTGCCGGGGGCTCATTCCCGTCGCACGCGGGCTTCGGCGTACAGCCGACGACCCCGTACGGACAGGCCGATCGGCCACAACAGGTCCGGCGTGGCCGCAGTCATCGGAACGGAGACACCGACGACGACGATGTCTCCGGGATGCTCACCGGGTTTCCAACGGACCTTCATCCCGCGCTGCAGCCGCGGGC
>RFHO01000501.1 GCA_003696385.1 Planctomycetota bacterium
GAATCCGGAAGACCGCCTGGCGGTTGCCCGGTTTCTCATCCAGGCCACGTGGTACGTGGAGGGGCTGAAGGAGCTGGATTCAATCGCTGCGGATTTTCCTGAGCTGAGCGAGCGGATTGCGGAGCTGCGCCGCACCGCGCGGCGGTTGATCGCACGTCAATTGCTGATCGAACTGCGACATCGCCGGCAGGCCGGGCAGCATCGGCTGGCGTACCGGGCGGCGCTGACGTTTCCCCGCGATGGTCTGGACGCGGAATTGCTCGGTGAGGTCGATCGGACCTTGCAGGAGTATCGCACGCTGCAGGAGCGCATTACTTTGGCGTGGGCGCGGCTGGGCGAACTTCAGGGACGGCTTTCGGACAAGGCCTTGCGGGAGCGGCTGGAGCCGCTGCGGGGCATCATCCGCGAGCAACTGGACTTCGAATCACTGCCGCGGCTGGAGGCGTTTCTGAAGCTGCACGCGGACGAAACGCTGCAGCCGGATCAGCGGCTCGCCCTGGCGTACTCCGGTTGGGTCGTCGGGGCCGAAAACGCCGTCACCGATCTGCAGACGGCTGTGAACCTGTGGGAGGCGCAATTCCTCGTCCGCCAGGTGCTCAACGAGCCGGACGCAGCGTTGCGCGAACAACTGGCGGTTCGGTTGAGCCGGTTGGAGGGAATCAGTGCGGAGGTGGTCGCACGGATCATCCGCCACCTGCCGCCGTGGAAGGAGACCGACTTCCGCGCCGCGGCCGGAGCCTTCGACCTGGTGGCGGAAGTCGACGACGGACCACCAGTCACGTACAGCGTCCTGTTGCCGCTGGAATACAACCCGTTTCACCGCTACCCGATGATCGTCGCACTGCGGCCGGCCCAGCGAACGCGAAGGGATGAATTGGCCTGGTGGGGAGGAACGGCTCAGCAGCCGCTGCAGGCTCAGCGACGGGGGTACATCGTAATCGCGCCCGAGTACCTGAAGGACGGTCAGCGACGCTACGAGTACGACGCCTATGCGCATCACGCGGTGCTGGCGGCTCTGACCGATGCCTGCCGGCGATTCAACGTGGATTCCGATCGCATCTTTCTGGCCGGCCACGCCGCCGGCGGTGATGCGGCCTTCGACATCGGATTGGCCCATCCCGATCTGTTCGCGGGGGTCATCCCCATCGCCGCCGTCGTCGATCGACACGTGAAGTTCCTGTGGAAGAACGGGCGTCGCGTTGCCTGGTATGTGGTCAGCGGCGAGCTTGACCGTGATACGTTCCAGCGAAACGCGTTCGTGCTGAATCAGATGCTCAAGTACGGCTTCGACATGATCTTCACCGAATACATCGGGCGCGGGTACGAAAGCTTCTACGAAGAGATCCACAAGCTGTTCGACTGGATGGACCGTCAACGGCGGGAGCACTTCTTCACCGATCCCCAGGACCGGACCGTCGACGTGTACGTACTCAGGCCGCACGATGACCGGTACTACTTCGTGTCCCTGGACGGTCTGCCGGCTTCCGTTCTGCAGTCGCCGGTCAACGGCGGATCGGGACGCAGCAACCGCCCGATGATGTTGCAGGTGAAGATCACCGAGGGCAATACGGTGTACCTGCGCTCGGGCGCGGATCGGCACACTCTCTGGCTTTCGCCGCAGATGATCGACTTTCAACAGCGGGTGCGGGTGCGGATCGGCGGCCGGACCGTGTTCAATGACTTTTTGCAGCCGGACATCCACACGTTACTGGAAGACGTCCGTCGCCGCGCCGATCGAGCCAAACTGTTTTATGCCCGGATCGACCTCTGATGGCTGCGCAGTTCCGGTGCCGGGAACGGGCCGGAGGCAGTCGGTATCCGGCCGGTGTGTCCGGTGGCGTCCGGCTTGACGTCGCTCCTGGCCGCCAGCAAGCTGAACTGCGTCGGCGGGGAGCGCGGTGTCTCGTGCGGTGACCGTGATCATGCACCCACTTCCGGGGGCGGCGCGGGGTTCGCGGCCGCAATCGTACGGGCTCCTGCCGGTACTCGGGCGCCCGGCGCTCGGTTGTGACGCCCTCGAGCAGCGTGCCGGAGTGTTCGCACAAAACCGCACAGCCGACCGACAAAGTCCGAATGTCGCGGCGCCGGGACGTGTCGGCGGGAACTTCCGCGGCCCGTTCGCGTCCGCCGTCACGGCGAGCGGCCAGTTCTGACAATACGTGTCGCGGCTCGGAGACGAGCGGTTCTTGGAGCGGATGCCGTCGAGCGGGAACGGGTGTACGCGGGCGCGGCGGCCGGCGGTGTTCGACAGGCGTGGGAGGTGGTCCCGGCCGATGGGGCACTGGTCGAGTCGACGGGGAAGGGGTGAACGATGAAGCGATCGTGGAAGAATCGTTGGGGCCGCGTTGGTGTGTCAGTGAAAGGCGCGCTTGCGGCATTGGCGATCGTGCCGTGGTTGTTGCTGTTCGGTGTGACGGCACGCGCCGGCGAGATCGGCTTTCTGGAAGAGTTCGCTTTGTCGGCCGATCGCGAAGCGGCGTTGAAGAAGCTGATACCGGGTACCGAGGACTATTACTTTTTCCATTGCCTGCACTACCAGACCACCGAGCAGTTCGACCGGGCTGCGGAGATGCTGGCCGCGTGGCAGAAGCGGCATCCGAATTCGAAGCATCTGAAACAGATGCAGCGACGCCAGGCGCTGCTGACGTATTCGCGCGATCCGCAGGCGACATTCGAGTTCCTCCGGCGGGAGCTGCAGCTGCGGTTCGACCACCAGCCCCCGCGCGGTGTTCGGGAAGTCCGCCTGCCGCATCGGCTGGACCCGAAGCTGATTGCCCGCGAGACCCTGACGCAGCAGGCCCTGACCAGGCAGAGCGGACTGTCCGGTTTCGAGGATACGGCTCTGGACTGGCTCGCGCAGCTCAATCTCGATGGAGCCCGACGGCATCAGTTGCTGCAGCGCCTGACCCGGCCCGATTCCGAGGCACTGGTCGATCTGGTGCTCGCAGACCTGAAGTCGCGTTACAACAGTGGGTTCGGCTCGCTGAAGATCCACCGTCACCTGCTGAAGCCTCAACTGGACGTGCTCCGGATGCGGCTTCCGGAGCTTCTGTCCGACAGAAACTTCGTCGGCGTGTATTTGCAGAAACTCGCCCCGCCGGACGACGTGGACTGGACGGCCGATGCAGACGCGCACCGCGAATACCTCGATCGGCTGTGGTCGTTCGTGGTGCAGTTGCCGCCCGTGCACAATTCATTGAAAGCCAACGTGCTTTACCACCGGCTGCAGTTCGACCGCACGCAGGGCGTGTACGACAAGCGCCGGTTCCTCGACTACATCAAGTTGCCGCGACAGGCGCCCTACGTGAACCGCGGGTTCCTTGCCGAACCCGAACAGCGGCGGCACCTGGTCGATCTGAACGCGCGATTCGCCGAACTGCCGCTTCCGCCGATCCGTCAGGACGATCCGTTGATCCGCGAATACCTGCTGCATTTCTTCGTCGGCGCCACGGACTACGACGAGTTCCGACCGTATCTGGATGAAACGTACCTGCGCAAGCTGTTTGCCGAAGCCAAGCTGGTCAATGGCCTGGGGGATGCCGAACGCTGGTACGCCTACCTCTCGCCCGAGGAGCTGCAAGCGCTGCGTGAGCGCGTGGACATCGAGTTTGCTCCCGAGAACCCGCGGCGCTTCGATCCGGACGATGAAGTCGCCATCGACGTGTACCTGAAGAACGCTTCGCCGCTGATCGTGAAAGTGTTTCAGATCGACACGTTGCGGCATTATCAGCGATCGCGGAAGCCTCTGGACACCTCGATCAACCTCGACGGGCTGGTGCCCAACAGCGAACGGGTGATCAAACTGGATGAGCCTCCCATCCGTCGTGTTCGCCGCCGTCTGTCGTTCCCGGAGATGAAAGGACCGGGGGTGTGGGTGGTGGATCTGATCGGCGGCGGCAAGAGCAGCCGGGCGCTGATTCGCAAGGGGACGCTGTCGTACGTCGTGCGAGACGGTGCGGCCGGCCACGTGTTCACCGTGCTCGACCATGCCGGCCGAAAGCTCTCCGACGCGCGCTTGTGGCTGGACGGACGCTTTTTCGAGCCGGAGCAGGACGGCCGGATCATCGTCCCCTTCTCCGCCAGGCCGGGCCCCCAACCGATCGTGCTCGTTCACCGCGACTTTGCCGTCCTCACGCAGTTCGACCACCACGGCGAGCAGTACGAGCTGGCGGCAGGCTTTGCGGTCAATCGCGAATCGCTGTTGCCGAATCGGCAGGCCCGGCTGGCTCTGCGCGCATCGGTGCTGCTCAACGGCGTGCCCGTGGCTCCCGAGGTTCTGCAGGACGTGTCGCTGACGATCCTGGCCGTCAACGACGAGGGCGTGCAGACCAGCAGGCTGGTCCGCGACGTGAAGCTCCGGCAGGACGCAGAGACGATTGTCCCGTTCCGCGTGCCGTCTGCGTTGCGCCAACTTCGGTTCGTGTTGCAGGCCAAGGTGAAGAGTCTGACCACCGGTCGGGAGCAGACGCTTACGGCGGGGCAGGCCTTCGAGGTGAACGGCATCGCCGCAACCGACCAGATTGCCGATGTGCACCTGCTGGTGACTCCCGAAGGCTATGACCTGGCGGTTCTGGGCCACAACGGAGAGCCGCGAGCCTGGATACCCGTGCAGATCCGGCTCAAGCACCGGGACTTTCGCCAACCGGTGACCGTGAAGCTGCAGGCCGATGAGCGTGGCCGCATACACCTCGGAACGCTTCCGGACATCGTCCGCCTCCACGCCAGCCCCGAACGCGGCAAGGAGAAGACCTGGAATCTCGACCAGCGAGACGCCGTGTTGCCGAGCGTTCTGCAACTGGCGGCGCGACAGGCCGTCCGCCTGCCGCTGCCCACGGAAGGGACCAATGTCGTGCGTTCGGACATGGCGCTTCTGGAACGGCGGGGATCCACCTATGTGGCCGACCGTTTCGACCGGCTGACACAGCAGGGACGCGCATGCACCATCGGTGGGCTCGAAGGCGGCTCCTACGAGCTGCACTTCAAACGTCTGGGCATCGTCATCCCGATTCGTGTGACGGACGGGCCGGTCACGGACGGCTTCGTGATCGGTCGGTCGTGGCGGTTGCAGGTGTCACAGTTGCCGGGAGCCTGGGATCTGCGGGTCTCGACGGCGGACGACGCTTTGGAAGTGCGCTTCGACGGCGCGCGGACGTCCGCGCGCGTGCACGTGGTGGCAAGCAAGTTCTTCCCCGTTTTCTCCTTCGCAGACCTGCTGCGGGCCGTTCCCGATCCGACACTGACGCGGTTCGAATGGGCGCCGACCCCCAGCGCGTATGTGACCGGCCGGGCGATCGGCGATGAATACGAATACATTTTGCGGCGGCGGTATGAAGGCGGCCGCATCGGCAACATGCTGCGCCGACCGGGCCTGCTGCTGAATCCATGGGCCGTGCGCGAAACGAGCACCGGGCGTCAGGAGGCGCGTGCCGGAGGCGCCTTCGCGGCGAAAGGGGGGAAGTCGAAAGCGAAAAGCGAAGCCAGCCCGACGAAACGCTTCGGCATCCCGACGCTGCAGGACTTCGCCGACCTCGGCTTCCTGGCCGAAAGTGCGCCCGCCGTGCTGAATCTGCGCCCTGGCGAGCGGGGACACGTTCGGCTTTCCCGCGCCGATCTCGGCACCCGGCATTGCGTCGAAGTCGTCGTCGTTCACCCCGGCAGCGTGTTGCGGCGGCGAGTGGTTCTGCCCGAGCAACCCACTCCGTTGCACGACCGACGGCTGCGCGTGGGGCTGGATCCGAAACGGCACTTCATGCAAAGCGAGGTATGGCGGGCGTTGAAAGCCGGTGACAGTGTGCAAATCGGCGACGTGACGGCTTCGCGGTTTGCCCTCTACGACTCGGTGGCGGCCGTTCGCGGACTGCTGGCGGCAATGGTGCCGGATGCGGCCTGGAACACGTTCGCCTTCGTGGATCGCTGGGACGAACTGGACGCCGCCGAGCGCCTGGAGCTTTATTCGCGCCATGCCTGCCACGAGTTGAACGTGTTCCTGGCCTTCAAGGATCCGGCGTTCTTCCGCGAAGTCGTTTTGCCGTATCTGCAGCAGAAGTACCAGCCCACTTTCGTGGATCGGTGGCTGACCGGCGCGGATCTGACCGGATACTTCGAGGGCTACCGGTACGATCGACTGAACGTGGCCGAACGGGTACTGCTGGCACGTCGGGCGGACGCGGCGGCTGCCGCTGCCGTGCGGCGGCAACTGGCCGAGGCGTGGGAACTCGTCCCACCGGACCCGCGGCGGGAGCACATTCTGTTCGAGGCGGCTTTGCAGGGCCGTTCGTTGGAACGGGGCGCGCCGGGGCTGGAGGAGGCCGCCGCAGCCGGCGTGCGTTTCAACAGGCTGCTCGAAAAGCAGGCGGACGGCCGTGTGATGCTCGACGAGGAAATTCGCGACAGCTTGTCTCGATTCGCCATCAAGGAACGACCGAACGGCGGGTTTGCCCCCGCAGACCTGCTGAAACCAATGGCGGGGCCTCCGGGAGCCAAGTCGCGTCGGCTCGCGGCCGGTCGCGAAGCGAAAAGGGCGGCCGACCGCAATGGCAACGGTGTGGTGGAGATGGAAACCGAAGCCCTGCGCCGCGCCGCCGAGCGCGAACTGGCCGAACGCCAGCGCGACCGCACGGCAGAGCTGGCCGTGCGGGGACGCGCACAGCGTTTCTACCGCCCGATGGAGAAAACCAGGGAATGGGCCGAAAGCAACTATTACCGGCGGCGACTGGCGGACGAGTGGTCCGAGATGATCCCGGTGTCGCGATTCTGGCTGGAGGCCGCAAAGGGAAGCGACATCGAGCCGGTGCTTGCGCCGTCGGTGATCGAAGCGACGCGGAACTTCCACGAAGCCATGCTGGCGCTGGCGCTGCTGGATGTGCCCTTCCAGCCGGCGGAACACCGATTCGAGTATTCAGGCTCGGATCTGAAGATCACGGCCGGCAGCAATGCACTGGTCTATTACGAAGAGATCCAGCCGCTGCCCGTGCGCCGCGGCGAAGCACCGATCCTGGTCACCCAGAACTTCTTCGCTCAGAAGGACCGCTATCACTTCGTCCGCGGCGAGAGAGTGGAAAAGTTCGTAACTCGCGAATTCCTCACCCACACCGTTTACGGCGGCAGCGTGGTGGTCAGCAACCCCACGGCCCGAACGCGGCGACTGACCGTGCTCTATCAAGTGCCGCTGGGGGCGATCCCGCTGAGGGACGGCCGTCACACGCGGGCTGTCCCGCTGTCGCTGGAACCGTTCGCCACCGTCACTCTGGAGTACTACTTCTATTTCCCCAAGGCCGGCGATTTCGTGCAGTTTCCGGCCCACGTCGGCGAGGAAGACGCGATCGTGGCGTTCGCGGAACCGAGGACGTTCCATGTCGTCGACGAGCCCACCGTGCATGATCGCGATTCCTGGCCGTTCGTTGCCCAGCACGGCTCGGACGACGAAGTGCTGCAATACCTGCGCACGCACAACGTGTTCGCGCTGGATCTGTACCGCATCGCGTTCCGGCTGCGGAACAAGGCGTTTTTCCAGCGGCTTGTTGCGCTGCTGCGCGAACGCCACCGGTTCGATCAGATCGCCTTCTCCTACGGGATTTTCCACGGCGACCCGCAGACCACCCGGGAGTTCCTGCAGCGGCAGCGATGGTTCATCTCGAGCGTGGGTACGGTGCTCGAGTCGCCGCTGCTGACGGTCGAGCCGTTCGAGGAGCGGTTCTATGAGTTCCTGGAATACGAACCGCTGGTCAACGCGCGGGCGCATCAACTGGGACGCCGCCGGCAGATTCTCAACGAAGCCTTCTTCGAACAGTACCAGCGCCTTCTGGACATCGTCAGTCGCCGGCGGGAGCCCACTGCCGACGAACGCTTGGCGCTGACGTACTACATGCTGCTGCAGGACCGTATCGACGAGGCGCGGGAACAGTTCGGTCACGTCGACCGCAAGCACGTTCGCTCGAAGCTGCAGTACGACTATGCCCGAGCGTATCTGGCGATGTTCTCCCCGCAGACGGCGCCGTTGGCCGGCGAAATCGCGCGGCAATACGCCGATCATCCGGTGGTCCGTTGGCGCGAACGCTTCCGGGCCATCCTCGGGCAGCTGCAGGAACTCGAACGACCCGGCGAAAGTTTCGCCGACAGCTCCAATCCGCTGGACGTGAACACCGAACTGGCTCGGACGCAGCCGGCGCTGGACGTGGAAGTCGAAGGCACGACCATCCGCCTGACGTACCAGAACCTCGACCACGTCGACGTGCGGTACTACGCGATGGACATCGAACTGCTGTTCAGCCGCAGTCCGTTCGTGCAGAAGTACGCCGATCTGGTGGCCAGCGTGAAACCCAACGTGCGACAACGGATCGATCTGCCGCGGGAGGCCGGCGAATTCACGTTCGAACTGCCGGAGACGCTCAAAAACCGGAACGTGTTGGTGCAGGTCGCCGGCGGCGGCCTCGTGCGGACGGTCGCCAGCTATGCCCACACGCTGGCGGTGCAGTTTTTCGAGACGGCCGGCCAGGTGCGGGTGATCGACCGCGGCACTGGACGGCCGATCGCCGGGGCGTATGTGAAGGTCTACGCCCGCTCCAGCAGTGGCCGCGTGCGGTTCTACAAGGACGGGTACACCGACCTGCGCGGCCGCTTCGATTACGTGGCCCTGAGCACCGACGACCTGGACGACGTGGAACGCTTCGCCGTGCTCGTGCTAACGGACCGGCACGGGGCGGTGGTCCGCGAGGTCGAGCCGCCGAAGCGGTGACCGGCCGCGACGGCCGCGACGGCGTCACGCCGGAACCGTGCAACGCAGTCGCGGGGCGTCTCGCCGCCGCCGGCATCTCGGCGCTGGCGTCCAATCGACGGGGAACGCACGGATCAGCGGGTAGAAGGGGGATGCGGCAGGTCGTCGCGCGGGGGTGCGACCGGGCGGCCACGAACGAAAACGGCCTCGACGGATCCCGGAAAAGTGACGCCTTCGAACGGCGACCAGCCGCACTTGGTCCACAGCTCTTCGCGCCGCACGGTGATCGGGCGGCGCAGGTTCAGGACGGTCAGCGACGCGGTGTAGCCCGGAGCGATTCGGCCGAATTTGCGAGGCGCCGCGTACGGGTTGACGAAGGCGCCCGGATTGGCCGAACAGACGGCCGCGATCCGTTCGGGCGGGAACCCCTGGTCCACGATCAGCCACGTCACGAACGGACCGAACGTGTCCAGATGCGGCTGTCCCGAGATGCCGCGCCGGTTCTCTTCGATGGTGTGCGGGGCGTGGTCGGTGGCCAGGTAGTCCAGGGTGCCGTCGCGCAGCGCCTCGATCATGGCACGGCGGTCCGCGGGTGAGCGGAGCGGTGGGTTCATCTGCATCCAGCCGCGGTTTTCGTCCGTGAGGACCGAGGTGTCGAAAAACAGGTGGTGCGGCGTCACCTCGCAGGTGACCGGCAGGCCTTTCGCCCGCGCAGCCCGGATCAGCTCCAGCCCCTCGCCCACCGAGTAGTGGCAGAGCTTTCCACGCAGTTCGTGCTTTTCGATCATCTGCAGCGCGAAGGCCGTGGCGGACAGCTCGCACTGCGGCGGCCGGCGCGCCTCGTGGGTCGGGGCGTCGCGGTGCGCCTCCAGCAGGATCGGATCCTCGCAGTGGAAGCTCACGTCGCAGCCGCGATAGCGGGCGAGCGTTTCGTCCAGCTCTTCCAGCGACCGGAAGAACAGGTCACCCACGCTCGGCCCCATGTAGACCTTGTAGGGCACGCGGCGTTGCAGCGGTGACGTGCCGGGCCCGATGCCCGCGTACAGGGTCACGTGGATCCGCGGCCGCCGGGCCGCCACGTGGCGCTCTTTCACCGCGTAGGACGCGTCGTCGATCGGCGGCACGGGATTGTTGGGCATGTCCGCGACGTGCACCACGCCTCCGTGGATTGCCGCGGCGTCGACCGTGCGGAAGTCTTCCTTGTACGTCTGCGATTCGCTC
>RFHO01000502.1 GCA_003696385.1 Planctomycetota bacterium
GGGGAGGAGGGCTGCACGGGCGGCGGGGAGGTTGCGGCGGTGTCATCGCCGGCGGTCGAGCATCATGCGGGCGACGCGGCCGAGCCGTCCGACGCCTTGCGGCGGGGGTTCGATGGCGAGTTTGACCGGCAGCCACATGGGGCGCGACACGCGGTGATCGGGCAGTTCGGTCAGGATGGGCAAATCGTGTATCGTGGGCGGCGACTGGGCCGCTTCCGGATCGGGGACGGCGAACAGTTTTCGGGAAGTGAGGATCCGGGCGAGTGCCGCGGCGAGCGATTCGTTCAGGCCGATCCACAGGATCACTTTGGGATCCGACCGCAGTGCCAGCCCCTGTTCGCCGTTGAAGTCGGCCACGTCTGCGAAGGATTCGAGCAGTTCCGGGAAGGTGACGGCCTTGCGCTGGCGGACGAATTCCATCACGGCCGCCGGCAATTGGCCGTGCTCCAGCAGCTGCGCCCAGCGTGGCCGTTCGGCGGGCTGTTGCGGTTCTTCGTAGTCGAATGGCAGCACGGTGTCCCGGCCCAATTGCCGCTGTTCGGCTTCCAGCATCTGCACCACGCGGCTGTCGGGTGTGGCCGGGCGGCAGCGGCCACGGGCCCACTCACGGAGCTGGAAGATCTTTTCTTCCATGGTCACCGACAGCGGTACGGTGTCTTCGATGGCGTGCAACAGGTCCTGTTGGGACAGGACGTTGCCGCGGCCGAAGGTTTCGACGAGCGCGGAGACCACGATCTGCTCGATTTCCGCGCCGCTGTACCCTTCGGTGCGATCGGCCAGTTGATCCAGGTCGTATCGGGATGGATCCCAGCCGCGCTTGCGGAGGTGGATGCGGAAGATTTCCTTGCGTTCGAAGTGATTGGGCAGGTCGACGAAGAACAGTTCGTCGAAGCGGCCGCGGCGGAGCATCTCCGGCGGCAAGCCTTCGATCTGGTTGGCCGTGGCGACCACGAACACCGGAGCGCGATTCTCCTGCATCCAGGTGAGAAACCGGCCCATCAGGCGGACCATGGTCGTTTCGGAGGTGGTGGCCAGGTTGCCGCCGGCGAAGCCCTTTTCGATTTCGTCCAGCCACAGCACGGCCGGAGCGATCATCTCCATCAGCGTCAGGACGTTGCGCAGGTTGCGTTCGGAGACGCCGACCTCGCTGCTGAGCAGACTGGAAACGTCCAGTCGAACGAGCGGGAAGCCCAGCACGCGGGCGGTGACCCGGGCAGTGAGGCTCTTGCCGCAGCCCTGAACCCCCAACAGCAACACGCCTTTGGGAGCGGGGATTCCCTGCTCGGCCGCCTGGGACGTGAAGGCTTCGGATCGGCTGGCGATCCATTCCTTCAGTGCCTGCAAGCCACCGACGTCGTCCACGGTGGCGTCCAGTTCCTGAAACTCCAGCAGGTCGGAACCCTGCAACATGTGCCGCTTTTCGGAGACCAGCAGGGCGACCGTGTCGTCGTCGACGCGATCGGCATCCAGCAGGGCGCGGCGGAGTGACTGGCGTGCTTCGCGCTCGGTGAGTCCGAGCAGGGCTTTGACCAGACGTTCTTGCCAGCGTTCGGTCAGGCGGAGTTCGCGATGTCCGGCGCGGTGGCGTTCCCGCAGCACTTCGCGGAGCGTCTGACGCAGCTCTTCCAGATCCGGCAGCGGCAGATCCATCCGCACCACGCTGCGTTCCAGCTCCAGCGGTACGCTGCCGTTGGGCCCCAGCAGCAGCACGGTTTTTTCGCTCTCGGCCAGCAGCGGTGCCAGGTCACGCAACCGCCGCACGACCGCCGGATCGGTGAGAAACGGTGCGAAGTCCTGCAGCACGAGCAATCGCCGCGGCGGTGACTGTCCGAACCACGAGAGGACGTGCAATGGGCCCTGCTTGTTCAACGGCGGTTGGGGTTGCGGACGCAATCCTCGCGTCACCGACCAGGTAAACAGGTCGTACTGGAGTTCTTCGGCCAGTGCGTTCAGCTCCGCCAACCAACGATCTTCCTCCCAGGTCACCAGCGACAGCATGGGAAACCGCGCGAGGATCCGTGCTCGAATCTGGTCGAGGGCTTCGGCGGTCAGCATGATGCATCCTGTCCTCTCAATCGTCGTCGATGGACGGGCACCCGGTGGCGACCCGTTGTACGATCCGGCGTTCGCCGCCGTTTCGGGCCGTTCCCGTTCGGAGTGGGTTCAGAGCGGCCGGTTCGGTCGCCGGAGCGTGCCTGCATCGACGGCCCGAAAGGCGCTGCCGATCGTTGCGCGGGTCTATCCTCGACACCATTGCCCGCGTCGCAGATACTCGCCCGGCAAGGACGTGCGTGCAGCCGCGGCGTTCATGGCGGATCTGGGGGATCGTAGTGGTCCGGTGCGCGTCGGGCCGACATCGTTCGGATGTCCGCGTTTGTCCCACGGAGCCTTCGATTACGAAAGGGGCTGTCATGACGGGTTCGCGTCTTTGGTGGCGGCAGTTCGCAGGGGCTTCGACGATCGTTTCGCTGTTCGTCCTGAGCCATTTGCCCGCCGCCAATCTGGTCAAGGAATGGAAGAGCGGCATCGAATGGCCGGAGCCTCCCGTGGTCGATCCCGGACCGGATACGGCCTTGCCCGTCCCGCCGCCGTCCGATGCCATCATACTGTTCGACGGCAAGGATCTCTCGCAGTGGACCGGCGGTGAGGACTGGATCATCCGGGACGGCGTGGCCATTTCTGCCAAGCACAGTATCTCGACCAAGCGCGCATTCGGGGACTGCCAGCTGCACATCGAATTCAGCACGCCGACACCGCCGAAGGGACGCGGTCAGGGACGCGGAAACAGCGGCGTGTACCTGATGGGGCGGTACGAGGTGCAGATTCTCGACTCCTACAAGAACAAGACCTACTTCGACGGACAGTGCGGTGCGATCTACAAACAGTATCCGCCGTCGGTCAACGCCTGCCGTCCGCCGGGACAGTGGCAATCGTACGACATCATTTTCGAAGCGCCGCGGTTCGACGACGAAGGCCACGTGGTGAAGAAAGCGGTCATCACCGTCCTGCACAACGGCGTCGTGATCCACAATCACGTCGAATTGCTGGGAGCCACGGCGTACGACCGGCCCCCACAGTATCGCAAGCATCCCGCCAAAGCGCCGATCACGCTTCAGTACCACGGCAATCCGGTACGGTTCCGCAACATCTGGATCCGCGAAAACATCGCGCCGCTGAAGGGGCGCAAATCGAAATCCACCGGCACAACGAAAGGTGCATCGTCGGGAGCAGCCAATCCCTCCGGGTCTGTCGCCGGTTTACGGCGACGGTGACGTCGTTCACCGACACCGGCTCCGCTTGCCGCCACGATGGCTTCGACATCGAGGACCGGTCTTTCGTTCCGGGACCGGTCGGCCGTCACGGGATCCAAAGCGGAGGTCACGGAAATGCAGCGACGAGCGGTTTTGCGTGCCGGCGTGTGGCGCGCCGGTGGAGCGTTGTCGATCGGGGCGGTGATCGCCGGTGCTGTGCTGTTCTGGGGCGTCTGGCGGGGCGAGGCCCTCGGTCAGAGCGGAACTCGGGGAAGTGGAAGCGCACGACGGTACGCGGCGCAGCCGGCGTCGGTGCCGTTCGAGCGGAAATTCTGGGACTGGCTGCAGTCCGTCCATTACCGCAACTGGGCGCCGGTTCCGGGCCAGACCGGTGAGGCGACTGCGGGACAGAGCCCGCACGGGGCGTTCGTGAAGATGTATCTGAACCGGACGGCAGCCGGCCATCCGAACGAGCTGCCGAACGGGTCGATCATCGTGAAGGAGAACTACGGGCCGGACGGCAAGACGTTGATGGCGGTCACGGTGATGTACCGATCGCGGGGTTTCGATCCGCAGCATGGTGACTGGTACTGGGTGAAGTACGGTGCGGACGGAACGGTGGCCTACAAGAACGCGATGAAGCTGGCCGGTCGCGTGAAGGGATGCATCGAATGCCACCAGGGAGCCGACGGCGGCGACTGGGCCTTCTTCAACGATCGCTGATCGTTGCCGCGGACTCTCTCCCCCGGTCGGCCGTCGTCGTGTGCCGCATGGCGCCGGCGGCGGTTGGCCGGCTGCGGCGGGGCTTCGGGGATGCAGGCGAACGTCCGGAGCGATTGCGCGAAGTTCGGTTGTGCCGCCGACGTGCGGCGATTCGATGCCCGCAGACGGGCGGGGGCTCGATGCAGTGGGCATGCCGCAACCGCTCACGGTTGGCCCTGGGCGCCGACGATGCCGAACATCCGCAATTCGTTGCGGGAGGGGTTGAATTCCATCCGTCGCGCTTCGGCCCGGCTGTACTCGCCGCCGAAGACCTTCTGCCGCCAGATCGCCGCGGGCTGGTCCCCGCGGGCCGTGAGCACGAACAGCCCTTTGGCGTCGTCATAGCTGACGGTCTCGGCACGGGCGAAAAACGAGCGGCCGGCCAGTTTGACGTTGCCGCGAGCCAGTAGTTGCAGCGTGTCATCGCCGTGCCGGGCCTGCGGCAGGAAGGCGTCCAGGGCGTCGGCCGTCAGTTCGATTCCCGATGGCGGCAACCGCTCGGGATCCAGTTCGGTTCGTGGGTCGTCAACGGGTCCGTAGACCACGCGAACGCGGTCGAGGAATGTCGTGAATCGTTCCTGGACGTTGCCGTGGGCTTCGCCGGCGAAGTCGATCCGCACGAATTGCCATTCGGCCTGTTCGGCCTGCAACGGCTGGTTGGCCTGTGCGCGGACCGAGCCCAGCACAGGGTGTGGCTGGTCGTCTTCGCGGGACCAGTTGAGAATGCGGCCTGGACCGCGGACGCGGAACGCTCCGCTGCCGCGGTGGAATTCGAACCGACCGCAGTGGACCTTGCGCACACCTGCCAGCGCTCCGTTGTGGTACTGGTATGCGTCGAAGGCCACCGCTTCACGACAGACGACGCGTTCGATCTGCGGCCGGTCCGCCGCGGACCCGGTCTGGTGGGAGTGGTCCTGCGCTCCGTGCCGCGCGACGGGCGATGGCGGGGGGGCGGCCACCGTGCGGAGAGGCTCCGCATCGGTCTGGAAGACCTGCAGCGGTTGGTCGAGTGTGACGGCCATTTCCTGGCATCGCATGTGGAAAGTTTGCAGAGTGGCGCGGACGTCGCCGAAGAAGTCGGCCTGCCGCCCGTCGAACCGCATTTCCTCCTGCCAGCGGATGGTCAGCCAACGGTCCGAGTCGGTGGTGTCGGCAGCGGCGTCGTCGGGGGCGTCGGTCGCCGGTCGCCGACCGGCGAGCGTGGCGTCGGTGGCCGCACGATTCGGCCCCGTTCTCCGCAGCGGCGTTCGAGAGGGCTTGTCTGATGGATTGTGTCCCGGCGTTTCGC
Source organism: Planctomycetota bacterium (assembly GCA_003696385.1). Taxonomy (GTDB): domain Bacteria; phylum Planctomycetota; class Planctomycetia; order Planctomycetales; family Planctomycetaceae; genus J052. The sequence goes on from RFHO01000502.1 coordinate 5,302, forward strand.
CGGCTGCCGAGGGCGTCGCGGCCAGGACGCCGGAGAGGTCGACTTCATCCGCCAGGATCTGCAACACGCCGGCACCATGAACGTGTGCCTCTGCGCGGCGTCGATCGAACAGGATGAGCGGTCCGGAGAGCCGCGCTTCGGGAGTCCGCAACTGTGCCGGCGAGCCCGAAACGGACAACAACTGGGCACGCGGGTCGGAGGCGTTATCGATCGACAGCCGCTCGCCGAGCACTTCGAAGGACAGCGGTGTGTCGCGTGCCGCGTCGGTTGCAACATTCGGCTGTCCCCCCGTTCCCGCCGGCCATGCGGCATGCCGAACGATCGATCCGCTGGGATCGGTCAGTCCGGAGACCGCGGAGCTGCTGGTGCCCAGCGCCGCGTTCTCTCCGAGAGAAGGCCCATATGTCGCTGCGGTTGCTTCCAGCGGCGGCGAAGGCTCCCGCGGCCCATACGTGACGCGGACGGCGTCTTCGGTCACGACGTTCTGTAATTGCCAGCGACCATCGGGCAGCGGCCGGATACCGAGTACGATGGTACCGGCGTCGACATACAGAACGGGGGATGCGTTTTCCTGCGGCCGTTCTTCGGCGGGCAGAGTCCAGCCGTCGGCGGATCGGCCGGAAGAAACGGCGGCGTTTGCCGGCGACGGTCCGGTCGGCGGCTCGACGAGGTCGATGCGAAGCCGGTCGGTGCGGGCCTCCAGCCGCGGATGTGCGACCGCCACACGGCCGTCTGCGACGATCTGTTTCAGACGCACCGCGGCGGGGTCGCGGGA
>RFHO01000088.1 GCA_003696385.1 Planctomycetota bacterium
CGGCCGATCCGCAGCTCGATTCGTTCCGCAATGCGAATACACCGGAAGCCTACGAGGCCGTGCTGCAGCGGGCTCGTGAACTGGGTGTGCTGCCCCGGTGAGCGGCCGTGGGGGGACGGCCGGAGCGGGCGTGTCGCTGTCCCGCCGGCGGTTTCCGGGATTCTGCCGTCGCGGGGGCCGCCGTAGAGAGAGGCAGGGGGAAACGGCCCGTGCGTGGAGCTTGCGGGGCTGGGGCGTGGTGCGGTCTGCGACGGTCACGAGCACGCGGCGCGGACCGCCGGACGCGATTTCGAGGGGACCGACTGCGGATGTGGAAGTCCGCGGCTTTGCCTCGGCACAGCGTGCCGCTAGACTGTGCCCGCCTCTTTCACCTCATCACAAACGCCAGCACGCTTCGACGCTTCGGAGACGGGCGAGGCGCGGCCGCTTCGACCGTTGCCGGAGAACCGCGCAGGCGACATCACGGCGCGGCCGAGTGACGCACGCCGGGAATGAAGGAGACGAAGTGTGTCAGACGGCGTCGATTCGCACGGCGGCGGAATCTCCGCGGGCGGCAGTGGCGTCGCGTGTGGCGGCGAAGCATCGGGGACGGCGGCCGAGGGCGGCGCCGACGGGCGGCGGAGCTTTCTGGGACGCCTGCTGATGGCCGTGGGGCTGGTGACCGGCTACGGCTACTTCGTGACGCTGGCGCTGCGATTCCTGTATCCGCGAAACGGTTCGTCCCGGCGGTGGCAATTCCTGGCGACGCTGTCCGACTTCCCGTCGGGCACGCAGCGCGAGTTTCGTTCGCCCGTCGGGCACCGTGTCCTGGTCACCCGCATCTCGGACGCGGCCGACGCTTCGTCGTTCCTGGCTCTGTCGGACGTCTGCCCGCACCTGGGTTGCCGGGTGCATTGGGAGCCGCAGAACAACCGGTTCTTCTGTCCGTGTCACAACGGCGTATTCGATCCATCGGGCAAGGCGACCGCCGGACCGCCGGCCGATGCCGGGCAGTCGCTGTTCCGGTATCCCATCCGCGTCGAAGGGGAGCTGGTGCTGATCGAGGTCCCCGTGGAAGACGTGCGGGGACGAACGGCCTGAATGGAAGGCGGCGCGCCTCGACAGGCCGCCGATCGGGCGTCTGCCGCCGTTCACCCACGTGGGAGCACGCATTGCCGCCGCATGCGGCGAAATCGCGGATGCGTTCGAGGTGGTTTGCCGAGGCTCGTCGCAATGGGGCATGCATCGCAGCGGTAGGGCAGGAGGACGGGAGGAGCGATGAGCACGCAGGCCGAGCCGAAGCGGAGCGTCGGTGACCGATTTCGTCAGTGGTGGCGCGAGCGCGTCCCGCTGCACCGCGTGGATTTTCGCGAGCTGACGAACGAGCCGGTGCCCAATCATCTGCGGCGCTGGTGGTTCTGTCTGGGCGGGACGCCGGCGTACCTGTTCGTCGTGCAGATCTTCACGGGGATTCTGCTGGCGTTCTACTACCAGCCCTCGCCCGCGACGGCGTACGAATCCGTCGCCACGATCACGCACCACGTGTCGTACGGGTGGTATTTCCGCAGCCTGCACAAGTGGGGCGCCACCCTGATGATCGCCTCGGTCATCCTGCACCAGATGCGGGTGTATTTCACGGGAGGCTACCGTCGTCCGCGCGAGGTGAACTGGATGATCGGAATGTCGTTGCTGGTCTGCACGCTGCTGATCGGTTTCACCGGCTACAGCCTGGTGTTCGAGCAGCTCAGCTATTGGGGCGCGACGGTGGCCGCAAACATCTGTGACACGGTGCCATTGATCGGTGGGACATTGAAGCGGCTGCTGCTGGCGGGGGACGAATACAACCGCAACACGCTGCCGCGGTTCTACATTCTGCACGCGGCGGTGCTGCCGGTGGCCGAGATCACGCTGCTGGCCTTCCACATCGCTCTGGTGCGGCTGCATGGCGTGACGCCGCTTCGATTCGAAGACGAGCCGCCCAGCCGGTCGGAAACGTTCCCGTTCTTTCCCGACCATTTCTTCACCGAACTGATCATCGGCCTGGTGCTGATGATCGTGCTGAGCGTGCTGGCGACCGTGCTTCCCGCCGAGCTGGGGCCGCCGGCGGATCCGTTGCAGACGCCCGAGGTGATCAAGCCGGAGTGGTTCTTCTATGCCACGTTCCGCTGGCTGAAGCTGTTTTCCGCGACGACGGCCGTGCTGAGCATGGGGCTGATCGTGTTCGTGATGTTTCTGTGGCCGCTGATCGACGCGGGCCTGCGTCGGATCACCCGGATCGAAGACATCAGCGAGTACATCGGGATTGCAGGCACATTGACGTTGATCGGCCTGACCGTCTGGGAGGCCGCCGTGGCTCATTGAGTGACGCGCGGACCGCACCGCACGGACGCGACGCCGGCAATTGGTGATGAGGCACGGGTGGAGATCCCGGCGAGCGACCGGACCACCGAAGCGAAGGAACAACGATGAAACTGACGACCAAACGGTACCTGATCGGCAGTCTGGGGCTGCTGTTCCTCGTGTCGCTGATCTTCGTGCAGGCGATGGAAGTGATCCGCAAGCGGCAGGAGGTGGGCAAGATTCCGCCGCACATCGCCGTCCCGGCCAGCTCGCAGGGCTGCGTGAAATGCCACAGCCAGTCCTCGGCGGGCATCGTCGATCACTGGAAACACAGTACGCATGCGCGCAAGGGCGTGGGCTGCGTGGAGTGCCACCAGGCGGCGAAGGACGACGTGGATGCCTTCGACCACTACGGCGCGATCATCGCGACCGTCGTCACACCGAAAGACTGCAGCCGTTGCCACCGCCGTGAGTTCGAGGAGTTCGAGCGCAGCCATCACGCCAAAGGAGGCAACATCCTCGCCTCGCTGGACAATTTTCTGGCCGAAACCGTCGAAGGCTCCCGCGTGCCGTTCAATCCGCACTCGCCCGTTCCCGGCCGGCCCGACATCCAGTCGGTCAACGGCCTGGCCAGTGCCTTTGTGGGCTGCCAGCAGTGCCACGGCTCGAAGGTGGCGCTGCTGAGCAAGGACGGCGGGCGGATCACCGTCGATGACCTGAAGCTGGACGAAAATGGCAAGCCGACCAATCTGGCCGTGCTGGAAAAGATCGTCCGCACCGAAGAGGGGCGTCCGGTGTATCACTCCGGCACGTGGCCGAACACCGGCATCGGACGCATCAACCTGGACGGCTCGCTGGGTTCCTGCTCGGCCTGCCACAGCCGGCACGACTTTTCGCCCCGACGGGCACGTCAGCCCGAGAACTGCGGCAAGTGCCATCTGGGCCCGGATCACCCGCAGAAGGAAATCTACGAGGAATCGAAGCACGGCGTCGCGTACCGCGACCTGCGCGAACACATGAACCTGGACGCCGAGAAATGGGTGCTGGGAGTGGACTACTCGCAGGCGCCGACCTGCGCCACCTGTCACATGTCCGGGCATTCGCGCAACGACGGCCGCGTGACGCACGATCCGGGTGAGCGGATTTCGTGGACGAATCGCCCGCCGGTCAGCCTGTGGCTGGACACGGACGCCGAGGGCAACATCGTCAAGGAGACCGATCCGGCCAAACGGCGGGCGCTGACGGCGTTTTCGGCACGCGAAAAGCGGAACAACATGCGCCAGGTGTGCCTGCATTGTCACACGCCGGCATACGTCGACGCGTTCTACAAGCAGTACGACGACTTCGTGGTGCTGTACAACGAAAAGTTCGGCAAGCCGGGGCAGCAGATCATGGCGGCCCTGAAAGAGCAGGGCCTGATCACGCCCACTCAGTTCGACGAGGAGATCGAGTGGACGTGGTTCTACCTGTGGCATCACGAGGGGCGCCGGGCGCGGCACGGAGCATCGATGATGGCCCCGGACTATGCCCACTGGCACGGGATGTACGAGGTCGCCGAGCGGTTCTACATGGAACTGATCCCCCAGGCGCGGGAGATCCTCGAACGGGCCCGGCACGACGGACACGGCGAGGCGGCCGACAAGGTGCAGCGGGTGATCGACGAGATCCTCGCCCGGCCGGAACACCAGTGGCAGGCCCCTCCGTCGGCGAAATCGGCGGCACGCTGAGTGATCGTTCCACGGTGCGACTGCGGATCGCGCACCGACCGCCGCACGACCGCAAACGGGAGACGACACGATGAAACCGTTTCACGCAGTTGGGGCCTGGCTGGTATTCGGCCTGGCGGCTCTGGTGGCGGTCCTGCCGCTCGATGCCGCGTGGGCCGGCGATGAGCCGATTCGCGTGCTGTCCTTCAACATCCGCTACGGAACGGCGCGTGACGGTCGGAACGCCTGGCCGCTGCGCCGCGAGCTGGTTTTCGATGTGCTGCGCCGGGAACGCTGGGATTTCGTCGGGCTGCAGGAAGCACTGCGTTTTCAGTTGGATGAAATCCATCGAGCCGTCGACGGGTTCGGCGAAATCGGGGTCGGCCGTGACGACGGCAAACAGCGGGGCGAATACTCGGCGATTCTCTACCGGCAGGATCGCTGGTTCGCGCAGCACAGCGGCACGTTCTGGCTGTCGGACACGCCCGACGTCCCGGGCTCGAAGAGTTGGGGTAACGGGATTCCCCGGATCGTCACATGGGGCCGTTTCGTGGAGCGCAAGACGCGGCGGGCCGTCTGGGTGTTCAACACCCACTTCGACCACCAGTCGCAGCCATCGCGGGAGAAAAGCGCGCACGCGCTGGCCGCGAGCATCGCGCGGAAAACCGAGGGCGAGCCGGTGATCGTCACAGGGGATTTCAACGCCGGTGAGGACAACCCGGCGATGCGGTACCTGCTCTCACCGGACAGCGGCAGTCCCGTGCATCTGCGCGACACTTTCCGCGTGCGGCATCCGAAAGCGACGGATGTCGGCACGTTCCACGGCTTCACCGGACGCACGCAGGGAGACAAGATCGACTATGTGCTCGTCGACCGGCATTTCGAGGTGCTGGCGGCGGACATCATCCGCTTCACACGCGACGGACGGTATCCCTCCGACCACTTCCCCGTGATGGCCACCGTGCGGTTGATCCGGTAGGCACGGACAGCCGCCGGACGACGAGGCCGAAGGGGACGGTCACGGCACGGAGCGGGCCGGGATCGGCACGCTGTCGCACGGCAGCTTTCAGCCAGTGCACGATGCGGCCGGAAATCGGCCGGGAGCCCGCGGGCCACTGCGCACCGGCCGTCGAGGCGCCGGCGGGCCACTGAAGCACATGCGCGCCCCGGCGCCGCGCACGAAAAAAGGTCCTCGCAAAACCGAGGACCTTTCGCGGCGGGGAAACGGATTGGAGCGGAGGGGATTCGAACCCCCGACCTCTGCATTGCGAACGCAGCGCTCTCCCAGCTGAGCTACCGCCCCGAACGACGTCGGGTTCCCGCCATGTTGCCCCGGCGGAAACCGTATGGCGCGGGATTCTAGGGCAAGCGGCGGAGGTTGGAAAGCCAATCCGTGTGCATTTCGGGAAAGCCGTCTGGCGGACAAAGCGGCCGCCGGACATCGGCGACGAGAGCTCCGTCCGAGGCCGGCCACGTGTGGATCGGCAGCGGCGTTCATCCCCGGTGGCGGTCGAGGAAGTGCTGCAGCATGATCTGCGCGGCGATGCGATCGCGTCGGGCACGCCGCTTCTTTTCGGTCAAGCCGCCGGCGCGGAGAGACTGCTCGGCCAGGGTGCTGGTGAGGCGTTCGTCGAAGTAGGCGACGGGCAGTCCGGTGATCCGATGAACGCGTTCCCCGAAGGCTCGGACTTCGCGCGCCATTTCGCTGTCCTCGCCGCTCATGTGCACGGGCAAACCGACCACGATCGCCACGGCACGGTGTTCACGGGCCAGGTGCCGCAATTCGGATTCGAGCACTTCGACGGGCATCGCCGGGATGGTCACCAGCGGCAGCGCGATCGATTGCGATGTGGTGGTGATGGCCACGCCGATCCGCTTGCGGCCGTAATCCAACCCCAGCAGCACGCCCTGGCGTGGGATGTCGGCGGGTTGTTCAGTGGTCATCGCAGATTTCGACCAGCACACTTTCGGCGGCCTGAACGGGCAAGGGAAACGTGTCGGCGCCGGGAACGCGAACGGTGACCGACTGATCGTGTTGTGCGGTCACCTGGACGCGGGTGCCCAACCCGATGCCACGGGTGGCCAGGAATCGCAGAAACTGCTGATCCTGGTTCAGCACGCGGACGACCCGGACCGCACTGCCGCCGGGACACTCCGAGAGCAACCGGCTGTCGCTGTTGTCGCTGCGCATCGAACCGTCCGGGTTGGGAATCGGGTCGCCGTGCGGGTCGATGGTCGGGAATCCGAGAAATTCGTCGATCCGATCGACGAGAAAGTCGCTGACCGCGTGCTCCATGTTCTCCGCTTCGTCGTGGACCTGGTCCCAGGTCAGATCGAGCGTTCTGACGAGGAACAGCTCCAGCAGCCGATGCCGCCGGAGGATGCGCGTGGCCAACCGTCGGCCGGCCGGCGTCAGTTGGGCGCCACGATACGGAACGTACTCGACCAAACCCCCTTCGGAGAGGCTCTTGAGCATCGTGGTGACCGTTCCCGGACTGACCGACAGGGCGCGAGCCAACCGTCCCGTACTGATCCACGGGCATTGCTCGCGAATGCCGATCTGCAACATGGCCTTCAGATAGTTCTCGACGGTCAGGCTGGGCATGCATGTCCCCCGGTTGAGGTATTCGAGCCGGCCGGGACACGGGGCAGCGGCGTGGTGCGGCGTTTGCCGTGCCGCGGCGGCCCTGCAATTGGCCAGCGGAGCACGGCGGTCCGAACGCCATACGGAGTCGGCCGGCCCACCAACGCGGACCGTCCGTTCGAATGCGGGTGACGCGGCCGGCCGCGGGAGTCAGGCGATCCATTGCTCGATCACGTGACCTCCCACATCGGTCAGACGGAAGTCGCGTCCCTGGTAGCGGTACGTCAGCCGCAGGTGATCCAGTCCGAACAGGTGCAGCATCGTGGCGTGCAGGTCGTTGATGTGCACGGGTTTTTCGACGGCGGCCCAGCCGATTTCGTCGCTCGCGCCGTACACCTGCCCGCCGCGGATGCCGCCGCCGGCCAGGAACATGCTGAACGCGAAGGGATGATGATCCCGGCCGGTGACGGGGCGACCCTGGACGCGGTTTTCCCCCAGCGGCGTTCGCCCGAATTCGGCGCCCCACACGACCATCGTCTGATCCAGCAACCCGCGCTGTTTGAGATCGCGGATCAGCGCGGCGATCGGCTGGTCCACGGCACCGGCATTGTAGGCGAGCTGCCGGTCCAGATCGCTGTGATGATCCCAGGACGCGTAGATGATGTTCACGAACCGTACACCCCGCTCGACGAGCCGGCGTGCCAGCAGGCAGTTCCTGGCGAAATCCTGGTAGGTGTTTCCCATTTTGCCACGTCCGCCCAGTCCGGGCGGTTCGGGGCGGTCGACGCCGTACATCTCCAGCGTGGCCTTCGTTTCGCTGGACAGATCGATCAGCTCCGGAGCCGCCATCTGCATGCGGAAGGCCAGCTCGTAGTTGGCGATTCGGGACGCGATTTCCGGGTCGCGGAGGTGGTCGAAACGGTGCCGGTTCAAGGCGGTGAGTGTTTGCAGCCCTTCCCGCTGCAGGCGATCGGGCAATCCGGGCGGGTTGGCGAGGTTGAGCACCGGTTCGCCGGTCGTCCGGAAGCGCACACCGGCATAGACCGACGGCAGAAAGCCGTTTTGCCACAGCGTGGCACCGCCGCTGGATCCCCGCCCGCACGTCAGTACGACGTATCCGGGGAGATTGCGCGATTCGCTCCCCAGGCCGTAAGTGATCCAGGCGCCCATGGTGGGCAGGCCGAAGGTTCCGCGACCGCATTGCATCTTCAACTGGCCGGGATGATGGTTGAACTCTTCGGTATGCAGCGAGCGGACCAGCAGGATATCGTCGGCGCAGGAACCGATGTGCGGCAGGAAGTCCGACAGCTCCATTCCGCATTCGCCGTGCTTGCGGAAGGTCCGTTTGGTACCCATCAGGGTGGCCGTGTCCTTCTTGATGAAGGCGAAGCGGACGTTCTGCAGCATGGACTTCGGCAGCGGTTGGCCGTGCAGCTCATTGAGTTTCGGTTTCGGGTCGAACAGATCCAGTTGGGAGGGCGCGCCGGCCATGAAAATGAAGATGCACGACTTGCAGCGCGGTTCGAAGTGTGGTGGGCGCGGGGCCAGCGGATTGCGCGTGTCCGCAGCGATGGCCCTTCCGCTGCGGAAGAATCCATCGTCGGTCAGGACCGCACCCAGTCCGGCCAGACCCAGACCGCAGGCGGAACTGGTCAGGAACTGCCGCCGCGTACGGGCTTCGAGGTCGAGTGTCGGATGCACGTGTGGGTCCTCCCGTTGATCGTGTCGCGGACCGTTCTTCGAATTATCCGGGAAGGGCTACGGCCGCACGAGAAATTCGTCGAGATTCAACAGGACACGTGCCGTGACGACCCAGGCGGCCTGATCGGCCGGAGCGGCTCCGGCGGCCTTCCAGCGTCCGATCATCCGCAGGGCGTCGGACTCGTGCTCCGCGTACCAGTTTCGCGCGGTCCAGTGGTGGCGGGTCAGGATCCGCAACTCGTGGGCGTCCGGCGGCCGTGCCAGGCAGGTGCGAAACGCCCAGACCAGTCGGGCGTCCGTTCCGGGCAGAGGCTGTTCGAAAATGCGTTTGGAAAACGCCTGGGCGGCTTCGACGAAGACCTCGTTGTTCCAGGTCGTCAACGCCTGCAGCGGCGTGTTCGAGCGGTTCCGCACCAGCGCGGTGACGTTCGCGTCCGGGCAGTCGAACGTGATCAGGTTCGGATGCGGCGCGGTGCGTTTGAAAAACGTGTACATGCCTCGGCGGTAACGGTCTTCGCCGGTGCTGGTGTTCCATTTGAAGTTGTTCGCGTAACTGAGTGCGGCGACGTCCGGAGGCATCGGAGGAAAGACGCTGGGACCGCCGATCCGGTCCGACAGCAGCCCGGCCACCTGCAGGGCCATGTCCCGGATGATCTCGGCTTCCACGCGGAAGCGGTTCTGGCGGGCCAGCCAGCGGTTCTTCGGATCACGGTCACGCAGGTCCTCGCGATCGGCGGCGCTGCGGCGATAGGCCGCCGAGCAGACGATTTCGCGAATCAACCGCTTCCGGCTCCAGCTCATTTCGTGAACGAACCGGTGTGCCAGCCAGTCGAGCAGACGGGGATGCGACGGTGGTTCGCCGCGCGTGCCGAAGTCGTTCACCGTGGGAACGATGCCCGCTCCGAACAGATGCACCCACACGTGGTTGACCGTCACCCGCGGCGTCAGCGGGTGGTCGTCGCGGACGAGCCAGCGGGCGAAGTCCAACCGGTCCGGGTGCTGCGGATCGCGGAAACGAATGGGCGGCAAGACCGAAAACACGCCCGGTCGTACCGGCTGATCCGTGATGGGTTGCAGAAAATCGCCGCGTCGCAGCACGTATGTCGTCCGCGGGTTCTGCGTGCGCTGACGGATGACCCGCACGGACATCGTGGGCGGCGCCGCCGCCCGGATCTGTTCGAGGCGCCGTTGTTCGGTTTGAACCTCCGGTTGCTGCGACAGGAAAAACTCCCGCAGTCGCCGCACCTGGTCGGGGGTACGCCGGGGGGGCGGCGTGGCAAGGATCGCGGCGATCGGTTCCGGTGCCGGCGGCGGTTCCGGCGAACCGGTCAGCGCGGAGATACGAAACCGCCCGATGGTGTGCGGTGACTTGGCGTACCGCTGTCGGAGCACGACCTGTAGCGCGTCGGCCGCCGGTTGCCCGCGCGATGGGGTGGCCTCGGGACGGTCGTGCGAGGGCGTCCCGCGTTGGGTACGCCGGTCGGCGGAACCGGTTGCGGCCGCCGGGGACGACGCCGCAGCGACCCGAATCGGTGCGGAGAAAAACACGTCCAGCCGGTGCGGTTTGCCCATCTGCGGGGCGATCGCCCACCCGGTGCGTTCGTCACCGTCGATCGCGTTTTTCGCGGGATATCCGTCCTGAGCGAAGTCGGCAACGGCCCGGACGAGTTTCGGAACTGCGTGGTCGACAGGGCGTGGCGCGCGGTCGGCTGGCTCCGGCGGGGCATCGGCAGTGCGCGCTGCGGCGGGAACGCGGACGATCAGCTCGGAGAGCACGAAGTTGCCGTTGGCGGCTCGGCCCGGTCCACGTGCCGGCAACCGCTCGTCGGGCAGAAACTCCAGCCGAAGCCCCGAAACCTCGGCGCCGGGAATCCGGAACGTGATGACATAATCGCCGGTGAGAGGATGAGCTCCGAGCACAAGCCAGCTCCCGTCGTCCTGCCGCTCGAAGCGGACGCCGGCCGGCCCCTGGATTTCGGTCACCGCGACGGTGTGCGCCTTCAGTGGGCGATACCGGCGGAGCTTTTCTCGAACACTCTCTTCCCACGCCGGTAATCGCGGGAGCACCCGTTCGTGAGCCTTGGCGAGCCGACGCTGCTGTTCCGCGAGTTGCCGCCGGTGCTCGGCCACCGCGCGGGCGTGCAATTCCGGGGGGAGCACGGGCACCACCGCGTTGGCCTCGTCTCCATTGTTGAAGAAGGCGAACACCTGGTAGTACTCCCGCTGAGGCAGTGGATCGTACTTGTGTGAATGACAGCGGGCGCAGGTGGCGGTCAGGCCCATCCAAACGGCGGCAGTGGTTTCGACGCGATCGAACACGGCTTCGACGCGGAATTGCTCCTGGTCCGTGCCGCCTTCGGTGTTGGTGAGCGTCTGACGATGGAACGCCGTGGCCAACTGCTCCATCGGTCCGGCGTCGGGAAGCAGGTCGCCGGCGAGCTGCTCGACGGTGAACGCGTCGAACGGCATGTCGCGATTGATCGCGTCGATCACCCAGTCGCGATACCGCCAGGCGTCGGGCCGGGGCCGGTCCTTTTCGTAGCCGTCGGAGTCGGCATAGCGCGCCTTGTCCAGCCAGTGCCGACCCCACCGCTCGCCGAATCGCGGGGACGCCAACAGCCGATCGACCAGACGCTCCCAGGCATCCGGCCGCGGATCGTTCACGAAGGCGTCCACGTCCGCCACGTCCGGCGGCAAGCCGATCAGATCCAGATACAGCCGCCGAATGAGGGTATGGCGATCCGCCGGCGGCGAAGGTGCCACGCCTTCCGCTTCGAGCTTCGCCTGGATGAAGCGATCGATCGGAGTGCGGCAGGCGTCGGCCCGTCGAACCGACGGCAGCGACGGGCGGCGGACGGGCTGGAACGCCCAGTGGTCACTGCGCTGCCGGATGGGCTTGTCGGCGTCGATCGGCCAAGCGGCCCCTGCGTCGATCCACCGTTTCAGCAGCTCGATTTTCTCCGGATCCAGACGCGGACCCTCCGGCGGCATTACCCGATCGGGATCCGCACCCGAAACGAGGCGGATCAACAGGCTCTGGTTCGCCTTGCCCGGCACGATGACACGCCCGGAATCGCCGCCGGCCAGGGCGGCGCGACCGTCGTCCAGACGCAGCCCCGCTTCGCGCTGCTCAGGCCCGTGGCATTTGATGCAGTGCTGTCGAAAAATCGGCCGGATGTCCCGTTCGAAGACCACGGCCGTCCGTTCGGCGCCCCGTGCCGGTTGCGGCGACTGTCCCCAGGACGGGGCGCAGGCGATCGCCAGGACGAACAGCAGCGGACATGTCGCCCAACGCGCACGCCGCCGGCCGTTCGAAAGGCGCCGTGCGTCGGACCGAACCGGCACGCGGCTTCGTGTAACACGGATCCGGGACACGCTCCAGCATCGACCAGACACGGTGACGGATTCCCTGCTTGCGGACCGCCGTCACGGCGGACGAGGAACTTCGCCCCGTGTGGCCTGACCACACGGCCACGCGGGACTCCGTGAACGTCAAGGATCAACATCCGTTGATCCGAACCTCACCATTTTGACGGATCCGCGTTCGATGTAAAACGTCGCCTCGCAATCCGGACTACGAGCCGTAGCCGACGTTCGGCCCTGTCGTCGCTCGGCTGCCGAGCCGGCGATCGCCGCCGTGGTGTGGGAACCGGTGTGGGCCCCCGTCGACGTGGGCGCGTCTGTCGGCGTGAC
>RFHO01000503.1 GCA_003696385.1 Planctomycetota bacterium
ACGTAGTACAGGTACGGGTCGTCGATCACCCAGGGCGTCGACCAGGTCTTTCCGTCGTCGCGGTTGGCGATGTTGAAAAAGAAGGTGTTGAAGGTTCGGCAGCGGTATCCGTAGGGCCAGAACGAGGCGATGTGGTCGGAGGGGCGGAGGTTCTGGACTCCCGGTCGAGCGTAGTAGTGCACTCGGCCATCGGGAGTGAAGGACATACCCAGCGTCCACCAGCCCGTCTGATGGATCATCGGTCCGACGACGTCCTGACCTCGCTCGTCGGCGCGGATGATGAACACGGCCGAATCCTGTGGGTGACCGTCGGTCTTGCTGTTGAACTGAATGAAAATCCCCGGCCAGTAGGTTTCCCATTGCTTCGAAGTCCGGCGGAACAGCGGGAAGCGTGACTTCTTTTTCTTTTCCACCAATGCCTGCACGCCGGCTCGGAATCCGAAGCTGGTGCCCGTGCGGTCTTCCCATTCGTCCCACGGCGGGAGGTACACACGAACGACCACGCTGGGCGAGTAATTCACGGAGATGCTCGTTCCCTCGATGATGAAATCGTCCTGGTTGCCCTTGAAGCTGGGGGCGTACGGGATTCCCGTGTAGAGCGACCGCATCAGCAGGGCGCCCTTGCTTCCGGGGAGGCCGCCCGGCGGCGTGGCGATCCGCTTCAGATAGTCCGGGTGGCCGCGCTTGGCGCTCTCGAACCATTTGCCATTACGGGAATAGCCGAACGGTTGGCGTTCCTGCCCGTCCTGCTCGCGTGAACTCTTCGGCCAGTTGTGGATGAATTCCCATTCCGGGTCTTCGAAGTCGTCTCCCACGTCCGGATCACGAAAGCCGGTGCCGGGAACGATCTGCGCCTGAACGCGACTCACCGTGACCAGTACGGACAACAGGACGATCGCCGAGGCGGTGGAAACGAATCGTCTGAAAATCCTCTCCCGCACGTTCTTGCCGACCATGGCACGGCACCTCATGGCTGGAAGTTGATCGACGTGACGACGGCAGGCGGCCCACCGGCGCGGCGGAGCACAAGGGCACCACCTTCGATTCCGCCGCCTGCATCGCGAATATCGGCTCGACGTGCACGCTCGCTGCAATCCGGCCAGAATGCGCGTCAACGGATGATCAAACGGCAGCTCGAACGAATTCAGCGAAGCTTTCCGATTTTTCCCGGCTTGCCAGGCTGTTCCGGCCTGCCGCGGGCGGGGCGAACCGGGCGCTCCCGGAACGGCTGCGATACCGGTGGCTGTTGTGGATCGGCGGCGGCGGTTTGCGTTTTCCGTTGTGGACCGGCGAGCACGCGAAGCGGTGCGGATTCTGTACGCGGCCGATGCACCCGCGCCGCTCTGGCGTGGCGTGCCGTGCCTGTGCTACGCTGAAGCGACGTAACGGTGAGCGTGCGACGCTCACTGGGGCAGGGGCTTGGTGGGGATTGCAGGAATCAGCGCGCAACGGCGCGGCGTGGCCGGTCGGATCGGCGTGGCGCGATCCTCGCGATCGGCCGGTGGACGCTGTCAACGTGATCGAATCTCGAAAGGAGCCGACCGATGCAGGTGCTGAAACGCTGGAAGGGACGCAGGGAACTGTTGTGTGTGACGCTGGGAGTGGCGATCGGCGCGGCGATGATGTACGTGGTTCCGCGTAAACCACTGCAGGCGGTGGCCACGGACCGCAGCGACAAGTTCGCCATCGTCACGGCACCGGTGGACACGAATCTGGAAGCAGTGTTCGTGCTGGATTTCCTCACCGGCCGCTTGACCGGCGCCGTCCTCGACCGCACCGGGACGCGCTACACCATGTTCTACACGCGGGATCTGGCGGCCGATTTCAACGTGGATCCCCAGGTCACGCCGCAGTATGCGATTGTGTCGGGACGGAGCCTGCGTCCCAGTGTGGGGCGTGCGCAGTGGGGCAACAGCAGCATCTACGTGGCGGAGCTGACTTCCGGCCAGGTGGCCTGTTACGCAATTCCCTACCGGAACACGACGCGTCCGGAACCCGCACCGATTCCGCTGGTGCCGGTCGTGACGTTCCCGTTCCGCGAAGCGCTGAAATGAGCGCCCGACTTTCGTGCGACTTTCCGCAGCCGGCGCAGTCACCGCTTGAAAAGCGGCCACGGATTTGGCCCGCCGCTGCGCGTGGGCGCACAGGCATCGGGCCGTCCGTGGCCGACAGCGGTCGGTCGTTCTGCGCCGCGCGTTCCGCCACGCGGGCATGCTGCGCCGGCCTCCGGTCACACGCCTTTCTGTGGTTTTTCACCATACGGAAACCGGGCTGCCGACGGTCGTCCGCCCGAATGCGGGTTGGACGACGTGCCGGCGGGCGTCTGCGTGCCGCCGGGCGCCGATTCCGCGAACGGAGCGTCGTCGGGAGATTTCACAGCACGGGGCCATAGACCCACGGGCAGAATTCTTCGTCGCCCATCCCCTGCAGTTCGCTTTTGGTCTTCTGCCCGCTGGCGACTGCGAGGATGTATTCGAAGATTTCCCGTCCCACTTCTTCCACGGAAACGCCTTCCAGGATGCGTCCCGCGTTGATGTCCATGTCGTCCCGCATCCGTTCGTACATCGGTGTGTTGGTGGCGATCTTGATCGACGGGACCGGTTTGCAACCGAAGCAGCTTCCGCGACCGGTGGTGAAGGCCACGACGTTCGCTCCACCGGCCACCATTCCGGTGACCGAAGCGGCATCGAAGCCGGGGGTGTCCATTACGACCAGTCCCTTTTCGGTGACCGGTTCGGCATACTCGTATACGGCGCGCAGCGCCGTGGAGCCGCCTTTGGCAATCGCCCCCAGTGACTTTTCGTAGATGGTGGTCAAGCCGCCGGCCTTGTTGCCGACCGAAGGGTTGTTGTCGATCACCGTGCCGAACACGCCGGCATACCACTTCCACCATTCGATGCGCTCGAGCAGTTTGCGGCCGACTTCTTCGGAGACCGCGCGGCGTGTCAACAGGTGCTCACCGCCGGCGATCTCGGGGGTTTCGGCGAGAATCACCGTGCCCCCGGCGGCGACCAGCATGTCGGCCGCCACACCCAGCGCCGGATTGGCCGTAATGCCGCTGTTGCCGTCGCTGCCGCCGCATTCGGTCGCCAGGATCAGCTCGGATGCCGGAATCGGCTCCCGCTGCACGCGATTGACTTCCGGCAGCATCTCTTTGAGGATCCCCACGGCCCGATCGACCGTCTTGCGAATGCCTCCCTGTTCCTGGATGGTCATCACCAGCGGTTGCGGACCGGTGTCGGGCGAGCGGCCCGGTACGTGCAGGGGAACCAGGTCGAAGCGGTCGACCAGGTACGAGGGTTGGGCGGTCTCACAACCCAGCCCGATCACCAGATACGCACCGATGTTCGGATGGCGGGCGAAACCGGCCAGTGTACGTGCGAGCTGACGGTGGTCCGGTCCGTCGAATTCCATGGCGCAGCCGCCTTTGTGCGTCAGAGCGACCACGCCGTCGATGTTGGAGTATTCCGCCAGCACATCCGGATCGAAGTGCGCCGCGACGTATTTGGACGCGGTGGCGGAACAGTTGACCGTGCTGATGATGCCGATGTAGTTACGGGTCGCGGCACGTCCGTCGGGCCGGCGAAATCCCAGAAACGTGCGGCCTTCGATCGGTGGGGGAGGTGGCGGAACGTCCGTAGCGAAGGTGCATTCCACGGCCAGTTCACCCGCGCGCACGTTGTGCACGTGGACCCACTCGCCGGGCCCGATCGCGCGGCTGGCATAGCCGATCACCTGACCGTATTTTCGGACTTCCGCCCCCGGCGCGATGGGGGTGACCGCCAGCTTGTGCCCGAACGGAATCGTTTCACGCACCGTCACCGTGCGGCCGTCGGGAAGGGAGTGTACGGTCTGTGCAGGCAGTGCCGTGGTCGCGATGGCCACGTTGTCTGCGGGATGCAGAAGCAGCACGCGGCGTTCGGACGCGGCCGTTGGTGCAGACATGGGTGAGCCTTATCGTTGGAGGGTCGTCGAAGGCCGGCTGTTGCAGACGTTCCCGCATGGCGGAGCGCGGGCCGGTGAAGGCGGTGGGCGTCGGTGCCGTTGGGCTATTCTTGCACGGCCGCGGTCCCGTGCCAACGATGGCCTTGGTGCGTGCGGTGGATGGCGGTCACCGCCGCCAACGGGCCACGCCGACCGGCGAGTCGGCTCTGCGGGCCACCGGAAGCGGCGTTTCACCACCGGAGGGAAGACGATGAGCGAATCCAGCCACCAGGATCATCAGCGGCGTGCGGAGCGGGCCGAGTGCACACTGCAATTCGGCGTGTTGACGGTTTCCGATACGCGGACGGAAGCGACCGACGCCAGCGGAGCGGCGGCGCGTGAGCTGATCCGGGCGGCGGGGCACGTGGTGACCCGCTCGTCCATCGTCCCGGACGACCCGGATCTGCTGCGGACGGTTCTGGAAAAGTGGCTGCTGGCACACGACGGACCGCAGGTGGTGGTGACCACCGGCGGCACCGGGATTTCGCCGCGGGACGGAACCTACGAAGTGGTCAGCGCGATGCTCAGCCGACGACTGGACGGTTTCGGAGAGCTGTTTCGCTGGATTTCGTACCAGCAGATCGGTCCGGCCGCGATGCTCAGCCGTGCCGTCGGCGGAGTGGCCCACGGGCGGTTGCTGTTTGCCACGCCGGGTTCGACGAATGCCGTCCGGACGGCTCTGACGGAGCTGATCCTTCCGCAGGCAGTGCACCTGTGGCAGGAACTGAACAAGCAGGCGAGCCGCGGTTCTGAGTGACGGCCGGCTCAGAAGTCGTACTCGGGGTTTCGCGGATCGAAGTCGCGGTCAGTCAGGCCGACGTTCACGCGGATGTCGAAGTAGGTGTACTCTTCGGCGAGAGGCGGCTTGTCCTTGGCCCGTTTGGGGAAGTCGTACTGCTCGACGCGGACGGGAAACTTCGTCTGCTTGTCGATGTACAGCCTCGTGCGATGGAATTTCACGCCCGGGCGCTTGACGGGGAAGGTCGTCTCGATGACCAGGCATTCACGCTCGCCGAGCCTCGCGTGCGGGTAGTACGTCACCTGGACGTCGGGCACGTTGCGGGCGGCTTCCCATTGCGCGATCACCTGTTCGACCATCACGCGCATTCCCAGCATGTGGATGGGATAGCGGTTTTCCTTCTTCGCCTCCTTGCTCTCCGGGTGCAGTCGGACGGTGCCGGCCAGTCGCTCCAGCCCCGTGCCGTGCGCCAGCAAATGCCCGCCGTTGCGGCCGCTGACGTAGATCACTTCCCGCCCCTTGTAGGGCTTCTTGAACCGCAGGTAGACGCTGAAAGGCGTCTCACGGATCTTGATGAGCATGGTGTGCTCGATGAGCCGGGTGCGGATGCGTTCCCGTTTGGTGAACGTGGCCACGTAATCCCGCACGGGATTCAGTGCGCGGCGGGCTTCCATCGCCAGAGCGATGGCCGGATCGAGTTTGGAGGTCCGGCGCGCACCGTCGGCGATCGCGGCGGCGACCTGTGGCGTGCGCGCCAGCTCTTCGGCGGCCACCGGGAAGCTGACCATCAGAGCCAACAGGCCCGCCAGTACGCCTGCGGCCGCGGAGCCGGCCGAAGGACGACGGCCAGAGGCCGTCCGGGCCCGACCG
>RFHO01000504.1 GCA_003696385.1 Planctomycetota bacterium
GTCATCGCCATGTTCGACTGCCCGCTGCACAGCCAGACTTCACCGACCAGCACGTCCTCGACCGCCTGCCGCTCATTCGGTGTTTCGACGACCAGAGTCCGCGGCTCGGCCGACGCAGGAAGTGCATCGAGGTGGATCATCCAGCGTCCGTCCTTGCCGCTGGTGGTGCTGGCCTGTCGATCGCCGAACGCAACGGTGACCTGCGTTTCGGGATCGGCCCAGCCCCACACGCGGATCTGCGTCTGTTGCTGCAGCACCATGTGGTCCCGGAACGGGCTGGCCAGCTTCAGTTCGGCCCGGAGACCGGTCGTGCCGCAAAGCAGCACGGCGGCCAGTGCGAAAAGCGGGCGTGCGTGTCGCATCGATCGGAACATCGTGTCGTCCTCCGGTTGCTCGTGCGCGAGGTGGCGGGGCGCCGTTCGACGGCCCGAAGCCACGCCTGTGCTGCGGGGCGTGCAGCGGCCGATCATCGCTCGCCGGTCCGCCGCGGTCGCGGCTCGTAGCGCTCGGCATCCGACATGGCCCAGCGCAGGTCGTGGGCAATGCCGGGGTGTTTGGCGAACGGATCTTCGAACCGCCGCGTGTATTCAAACAGGTGCGTGGCCAATTGTCGAAGCACGCCGCGGCATTCCGGGTTGTCGCGGAAGTTGATCAGCTCGTCGGGATCCGTCTGCAGATCGAACAGCCAAGGCGGATCGTTCGCGCTCAAGACCAGCTTGTAGCGGTCGGTCACCGCGGCCAGCCAGCCGGGCTTGGAGCCCGTGCTGCGGAGGAAGCCCACATCGACCCAGTCGGCGGGAGGCTTTCCGCTGCGGAACAGGGCGGCGGCGTTGCGGCCGTGGACGGCGTGCGGCACGGGGACGTCCATCAGATCCACCACGGTCGGCAGAAAGTCCACGCTGGTCAGAACCTGGTCGATGACCGTTCCGGGGCGGACGTGGGCGGCGTCGTACAGGACGAACGGGACGCGGGCGGAAGCTTCATAGGGAACGCCCTTGTTCTGCCGGCCGTGTTCGCCACGCAGATCGCCGTGGTCGGACGTGAACACCACGATCGTGCGGGACAGCAGCTTCAGTTCGCGCAACGCAGCCAGGATGCGGCCGACGTTGTCGTCGATGCACTTGACCATGCCGTAGTACTTCGACTGGTCGAAATTCTTCGATTCGCGTTTGCCCCAACTGGGCAGTTCCGCGACGGGCGCGATCGCCGACCGCGGCGGCCGGAACGTCATGTGGGCGAACATGGTGTCGTACGGCGGTCGTACGGTGTCCGGTCCGTGAGGATCCGGGATGCTGAGCATGAAGCAGAACGGTTCGTTTGCATGTGCCCGGAGAAACTCGATCGTGCGGTCGGTGAGGAAATCGGTCGTGAAGGTCTTTTCGTCGGCGCCATCGAGTGCATAGGTGGGTTTGCCCTTGCGCCGCGCGGCGACCCGCGGGCCGTCGGGAGTCAGCTCCAGCTTTTTCCAGTGCCCGCGGTTGAACATGAAGCGGTTGTCCACGAAGCCGAACTTGCGCTGCGGAGCCCACTGCGGCTTGCCGGGGCCGTCCAGGTGCCATTTGCCGGCATAACCGGTGGCGTAGCCGTGTCGGCGGAGGATTTCGGCAAACGTGACGACGCCGTCCCGCAACGGGATGTTGTTGGTGACGACGCCGGTGTGGTGTGGATACAACCCCGACACGAAGGCGGCCCGGGACGGCGAGCACACCGGAGTGACGGCGTAGAAGCTGGTGCATACCGCGCCGCGGTCGGCCAGCCAGTCGATGTTTGGCGTATCGACGACGGCCTTGCCCCACATGAAGGCCTGTTCCGGCGGCAACAGCTTCCGATAGCAGCCGAGCGTCCGGAAGTTGTGCTCATCGGTCATGATCACCAGGAGGTTCGGCGGTTGCCGCGGCTGTTCCGCGACGGACCGTCCCGCGTGCAGGCACGCGACGACGGCGTAGAAAATCAGGAGGACGGCTCGCAGCGGTGCCTTCGGCGTGCCTTCGGACGACATCGCCACGTCGCCGGGCGGCACGGCGGGGCGCGGCTCGCCGGGTGGACGGGTGCACGGGCAGAGCGGAAACGTCACGGCGGCGTTGGGTCGGGTGTGCATCGAAGTTCTCCGCTTCGCACTGCGGGCGGCCCTCCGATCGCGCGGCGGCGAGGTCGTCAGGCGCCGCTGTGGTGGGCCTGCCATTCGAAGAAGCGGCCGTCGATCAGAGACCGGTACAAAGACGCATATTTCTCGACCATCCGCCGCAGAGTAAAGTCTTCGGCAATCCGCTGGCGTGCGGCGCGGGCCAGCCCACGGCGACGGTCCGCGTCTTCGAGCAGTGTTCGCACGGCGGCCGCCAAAGCCGCCGAGTCGCCGGAGGGCACGACCGCGCCGAAGCGGTCATCGGGAATCAGCTCACGAACGC
Source organism: Planctomycetota bacterium (assembly GCA_003696385.1). Lineage (GTDB taxonomy): Bacteria > Planctomycetota > Planctomycetia > Planctomycetales > Planctomycetaceae > J052. The sequence continues at coordinate 2,406 of RFHO01000504.1, forward strand.
CCTCGACATCGAAAGCCACCACCGGCAGTCCGGCCGCCATGGCTTCCAGGACGACGTTGGGCATGCCTTCCCACCGCGACGGCAGAACGAGGCACGTCGCCGCTTTCATCAAGCCGAGCACGTCGTCGCGACGTCCGAGGCAGTGGATGCGTTCACGCAACGGGTGCTCCGCGATCCGCTGTTCGAGTCGACTGCGGAGGGGCCCGTCGCCGACGTATACGAGATGGACATCGCCGCCGGCGGAAAGGAACGCCGATGCCACGGCCAGCAGTCCCAACGGATCTTTCTGTTCGTCCAGACGCCCGACGCACAGGACGGTTCTCGGCGGCGGTCCGGCTTCGGCGAGCGACAGGACGGCGGACATGTCGGCCGCCGGAACCGCATCGATTTCTTCGAGGGAGACGCCGTTGTGGATCACGACCAGACGCTCGCGCGGCAGTCCGCCGACCGTTGCCGCGTGTTCGGCGACCGATCCGCTCACACACACATGCACGTCGACCAGGCGGGTGATCCGTCGCTGCCAGCGGAGGTGCCAGAGCTTCTCCCGTTCGGCGACTCGGATCCCGGTGGCGACCCGCGGTACTCCGGCCAGCCGACCCGCCAGTGCACCAATCACGTTGGCGTGGAAAAGAAAGCTCTGCAGCACCGCCGGACGGAACGCCCGCAGACGGCGGACGAGCGTCCACAGCACACGCGGTGCGTCCACACTGCCACGGGCGCCGAGGATTTCCACCGGCACGCTCGCCGCACGGATTCGGTCTGCGAACGGGCCTTCCGGTCCCAGACAGAGTACCAGCGGTTCCCATTCGCGGCGGTCCAGCGCCGTGACGAGCCGCGTCAGGACCCGCTCGGCGCCGCCGACGTTCAGGCCGGTGATGCAGAAGGCGATCCGCTGAGGCCGGCGATCGGCGTGGGGCGGCGGCGAGGACGACGCAGGAGCGGTCATGAACGTAGAGGAGACCTGGGTGGCCGCGGTTGTGTTCCGACACGTGACCGTGGCCGGGCGGGCGGATGGCCATGGACCGGGCCGGCGGCTGCAAGGACGACCTGCCCGGCTCAGGCGCGTTCGGCCGCGTCGCAGTCCGACGGGACCTCGCCGGCACCCTGATCGGCCCGGGGCAAGCGAACGGTGAACGTTGTGCCTTCGCCGACGGTGCTGCGGACGTCGATCGAGCCGCCGCACGACTGGACGATGTGTTTGACGATCGCCAGCCCCAACCCCGTGCTGCCTTCGTCGAACGAGCGGGCGCGGTCGACGCGATAAAACCGCTCGAAGATCCGGGGCAGATGCTCTTCGGGGATCCCGCACCCGGTGTCCTGCACGCGGATTTCGATGTGGCTCCGGCTGCCGGCGAGGTGGATTGCCACCCGTCCGCCCGGCGGAGTGTACTTTAGCGCGTTGTCGACGAGATTGTCCAGCAGGGTCCGCAGCTCGGAGGGATTCGCGAGGACGTAGGCCGGCCGATCTTCGGATGCGGCTGCGCGGGCGTCGGCTTCCGGTTGTGTCGCGGTGGGCTCCGCGTGTGCCTGCAGATGGATCCGCTTGCGTTCGGCGACGGCCATGTGGCGTGCGACGCAGTCACGCACAGCCTGTGCGAGGTCGACCGGCTCGTGCTCGATCGTTTCGGACGGGCGGGATTCGATCCGATGCAGCTCCAGCAGGTCGCGGATCAGAGCGTGCAGACGCTCGGCTTCGGACGCGATGCGTTCGACGAACCGGCGGTTGTGGGCCGAGTCTTCCAGAGCACCTTCCAGCAGCGTTTCGGCATACGCCTCGATCGACGTCAGCGGCGTTTTCAGCTCATGGGAAACGTTGGAGACAAATTCGCGTCGTATGCGTTCCAGACGACGCAGCTCCGTGACGTCGTGGAAGACCAGCAGCATGCCCTGAGGCGGGTTGCCGGTCAGCGGCGCCAGTTGCAGCAGCAGCCGCTTTTTCGAGCGGGGCATTTCGAATTCGACGTCGCTGACCGGTCGCTGTTCCTCCAGGACCCGTGCGATCGCCTGTTCGATCGCGGGGCTGCGGACCAGCTCCAGTAGCAGCGTTCCGGTCGTTCGCTGGGGAGGCAATTCGAGCAGCCGGCGCGCCGCGTCGTTGGCAAACAACACCCGCTGGCGCTGATCGAGGACGACGACTCCTTCCATCATCGTCCGCAGCACCGCGACCAACAGGTCCGAGCGCTCCTGCAATGCGTCGAGCCGGCTCTGCAGCCGCCCCATCCGCCGGGCCAGTGCCTGGATGGACGATTCGATCGCGGGATGAAACGGGCGTCCGTCCGAGCCGTCTACACCGCGTTCCCCGCTGTCACCGAGTCGCCTGAGCGTTTGGGCGAGTCGTCGAACGTTGCGGCGGCGGATCAGCGCGGCCACCAGCGCGCCGGCGATCAAACCCAGCAGCAGTCCGACGGTCCAATGCATTCGACAGTTCCGGGAGTTCGGTCGATGGCCAGTGTGGTTTCCGCCGGAGTTCGGCCTCGACAAATCCGGTGGCGCCGAACGTGTGGCGGACGGAGTCGACAATGCGTCGTCGCTCGGCGACAATGTATCGCGGTTCGCTCCAGAAGGTATTCCGTTTGCCTCCGAGCGTGGAAGTCCGGCAGTCCACGGCCCGCCCGCAGAATTTGTCGTGCGTCCGAGGGGCCGCGGCCGATGCCGATGTCGCCGCCGTCGAACGTCGCCGCGGGATTTCGACCGGTTGGCGAACGGCGATTTGGGTGCCGCTCACAGCCGGGCGGCGTGTGGTCGGGGGCGCTTGGAAAGGGAATCAAGCGATGTCCGTACTGATTCGTATCATCGTGGCGCTGTGCGTCACTCTCACGGCGTTGCCGGAGGTTCGAGCGGCCAAGCAGCGCGATCCACAGGTGGTGCGCGCCGTCAACCGAGCGCTGGATTATCTGGCTCGCGAACAGCGACGCCAAGGTTTCTGGGAAGCCAACGGCGGGCAATACCGGGTGGCGATGACGGCGCTGGCCGGGCTGGCTCTGGCCGCGGAAGGATCGACGACGACTCAGGGCAAGTATGCTCCCAACATCCGCCGCGCGGTGGATTGGTTGATCGAAATGGCCGATCCGCGCACCGGCCTGATCGGCTATCGGAAGGATTACCACTACACGTACGGCCACGGCTTTTCGATGATGTTTCTGTCTCAGATTTACGGTGAAGAAGAGGATCCGCAGCGGCGGGACGAGCTGCGGCGCGTGCTGATGAAGGCCGTGAAGTTTTCCGGCGAAGCGCAGACCAGCCGCGGTGGATGGGGTTATGTGTCCGCCAAGGACGGGAACGACTTCGACGAAGGCTCGACCTGTGTCACCCAGGTGCAGGGATTGCGTGCGTGTCGCAATGCGGGGATTCCCGTGCCGAAGGAAATCATCGACCGCGCGCGGAAATACATCCACGACTGCACGACGCCGGAAGGCGGTGTGCAGTACAGCATCCGTGGGGGAGGGCCGCGGCCGCCGATCACGGCTGCGGCGATCGCGTCGCTGTTCAATGCCGGCGCATATGACGATCCCAACGTCAAGAAGATGCTGGCGTTCTGCAAGAAGACGCTGTGGCCCGGACGCGGTCAGAGCAACCGGTTCGTCGGTCACTGGCACTACGCTCACTTCTATTACGCGCAGGTGATGTACCGAATCGGCGGTGAGGACTGGGAAAAGTACTTCAAGTGGATCAAGGGGGAGCTGCTCAGTACGCAATCGGCGAACGGTGCATGGAAGCAGGGGCATGTGGGGCCAATCTACACTACAGCCATCAGCGCGACGATCCTGCAGCTGGACAACGGATTTCTGCCGATTTTCGAACGCTGAGGACGCGCCGCGGCGGTACGGCCAACGGTCGTCTCCGGTGGCGATTGCTGTGACAGACGGCCGGCCGCCGCGACGGCGTGGCGCTGTCCGTTCACGCGGAGCATCGAGGTGAGGTCGTCGGGCGGACGTGTCATGGCACGGAACGATGAAGACATCGCGGATCGGCTCCAACGAGCGGTTCGCGTGCTGTTGCAGGATTGGAAGTCCGCCGGGCTGGATTTCCTTCCGTTTGCACTTGGTGGAGACGCGAAGGGGGCGAGCGGACGGTCCGGCTTCAAACTGTTCGAGATCGAAAACGCGCCGCAGACGGTCGGCCATACCGCCGGGGCTGGCGCGGTTGGCAATGGCTCGGCACGCACTGCCGCGACATCTCTGAGCCTCGGGCCGTCGGCACACAGTGGGCCAGCGCGGGGTGGTTTGTTCAACGGCGGTGCAACGGGAGACCCGGTGAGCAGGCAACGGAAATCCGGTTCGGAAGTCGATCCGGCTGCGGTGTTCGTACCCCGCAACGTCGAACGCAACGCAATGACCCGGCAACAGCGGATGGCTGCGCTGGAGGAACTGCGCCGGCAGGTTGCGGCGTGTACGAAATGTGCCGAGCTGGCACGGCTGCGGACCCAGACGGTTTTCGGGGTGGGCGATCCCGAAGCGCAGATCATGTTCGTCGGTGAAGCACCGGGAGCCGACGAAGACCGATTGGGTGAACCGTTCGTCGGGCGCGCCGGACAACTGCTGGATCGGATCATCGCCGCCTGTGGTCTGAAGCGGCAGGAAGTCTACATCTGCAACATCCTTCGTTGTCGCCCGCCGGGCAACCGCAATCCGACGACCGAAGAAGCGGTCAACTGTGCCCCGTTTCTGCTCGAACAGATCCGCATCGTCGATCCCGACTACATCGTCTGTCTGGGGCTGGTTCCCGCCCAGAACCTGCTGCAGGTGAAGCGACCGATGAGCAAGCTGCGGGGTGCGTTCTACAAATTCGGCCGTGCCAAAGTGCTGTGCACGTACCACCCCAGCTATCTGCTGCGAAACCCGGCCGCCAAGAAGCTCGTCTGGGAAGACATGAAGCTGCTGTTTCGCGACATGGGGATCGACCTGGAGGCCCGGCGGCGCGCGGGACAGTGAGCCGGCACTGTGCCAGCGGTCCGATTGGCCTTGCGCGGCGGGCATCACGACGCGGGGCTCCGTGAAGCCTTCCGCCGTGGGGAAAAACGAAAGCCCGCAGGCGATTCGTACCTGCGGGCTTTCACGCTCGTTGCGCCCACGAGGGGCGAAAATCCCCGGCGGAAGGCAGCAGGTCCCGATCTTCTGCTCCGCCGGGTTTGCAGCGAGGAGTGCTGCAAGGGAATCGAAGTGACACTTCCGTCTCCGGTTCGCGGCACCGCGCCGGGCGGCCTCGCCGATGAACGGAATTGCCCAGTCGCCACCGGCAGGCAGGCCGGCGAGCGCAGGCCGGCGCGACATGCCGCCGGAGATGGAACGGGCCGGTGCCACCGAGGCAGCGCTGCCCTTCCGGTCGTTTCCGCGAATGTCTTCCTACCAGCTTGCCAGACCGATCGCCACCAGCGTGGCGGCCCAGAGGCATGCGGTCAGCAACGTCTTGACTCCGTCACTCAACTGGCACAGTGCACCGTCGTCGTATTCGCAATCCAGTTCCTTCTTCATCTCGTCATTCACCCACTTGAGGAAGTCGACGCTCAAATCCGAGGCGGTTCCGCTTTTGCGCATGGAAACCGATCTCCTGTAATGGCAGGCCCGAAGAATCGCGCCGTGCGATCGCCATGGCAGAAGTCTGGAAGTCCCATTGCTGCCGGCATGCCATCGAAGCGGGCCCGGTGTCGAGCGGAGCGCAGAGCTGGAAAGGGCAGGCGGGCGTGTGACGCGACGATCGGCGGCCCGCGAGGCGTGGTTTCCGGTCGCTGAAGTGCGAACCACGCATGGTGTGACTCCGCAGAAAACCCCGGCCGGACGTCGACCGACACCATTGCCCGACGCGCCGCAGGTGCGCGGCCACGGCCCTTCCTGATCAGGGGAGGCGAACATGCGATGGTCCACCGACTGGGCCGTGGCGGCAACCGGGCTGGCGGCGCAGATTGACCGATGGGGACGGAAACAGCGGCAGGTTGGCAGTAACGGGACGTACTCGTGACGATCCGACGCAACTCCCTTGCAACGTCCGGTCGTTGCAAGAGCATTCACAATATCGGCAGGTTGGGGTGACTGGCTGATCTGCTTTGAGTGCGAAGGCCGGGAAAACCACAGGGCGGGGAAAAGCCGTTCCGATTGCGTGAGCTTTGCCGATCCTGGCGCGTGGTACGGCGTTTTTGCGACGGGATTCCGGTGTGCCGTGTGCGATGGTACGCTGCGTGATCGGCCCGATCCGCTGCCGGGCTGCGGAGTCGGAGACGGGGTGAGAGGATCAACCCCGGTTCTGGCGGCGGAAATAGCGCTGCGTGCCCTGTGCGGCCACGGCGTCGCCGATCCGCTGCAGCGCCTGAGCATAGGCCGCGGTGCGCAGGTCGATGCCGGTTTCGGTGGCCCGGCGGTGGACCGAAACGAATTCGCGAGTCATCACGTCCCGCAGCTTGTTGTAGACTTCTTCGCGCGTCCAATAGTAACCCGTGCGGTTCTGGACCCATTCGAAGTAGCTGACGGTCACGCCGCCGGCATTGGCGAGGATGTCCGGAACGATGAGCACCTTGCGGTCGCGCAGGATCGTGTCTGCTTCGCTGGTCACCGGTCCGTTGGCGACCTCGACGATGACCGATGCGCGGACGCGGGAAGCGTTTTCGGCCGTGATCTGCCCCTCCAGAGCGGCCGGAATCAGTATGTCCACGTCGAGTTCCAACAGTTCGGCGTTGGTGATACGCTGGGCCTCGACGGCCTCGCACACGGTGCCTTCGCAGTAGACGGCCTGCAGCCGCTTCTGTGTGTTCTTGGCGTAGATCAACGACGGGACATCGAAGCCTTCGGGGCTGTAGATGCCGCCCTGGGAATCGCTGACGGCGACGATGCGATAGCCGTCGGCGTGCAGCAGCGCGGCGACGCTCTGTCCGGCGTTGCCGAATCCCTGGATCGCCACGCGGATCTGTTGCGGTTTCCACGCATGGATCTGTTCGAGCTGTTTGATGCAGTAGTACGCGCCGCGTCCGGTGGCGTCTTCCCGGCCGTGGCTGCCGCCCAGCGGAATCGGTTTTCCGGTGATCGCGTCGGGAATCCGCCGGCGGTGGATCTTGGAGTACTCGTCCATCATCCAGCCCATGATCATGGCGTTGGTGTAGACGTCCGGGGCGGGGATGTCGATTTCGGGACCGATGAAGTCGGCGATCTCTTCGATGAAGCCGCGGCTGAGCCGTTCCAGTTCCATCGGCGACAGTTCCTTGGGATTGACGGTCACTCCGCCCTTGGCGCCTCCGAACGGCAAGCCCACGCAGGCGCACTTGCAGGTCATCCAGAAGGCCAGCGCCTTGGTTTCGTCGATGTCCACGTTGGGGTGATAGCGGATGCCGCCCTTGCCGGGGCCACGGGTGTCGTCGTGGCGCACGCGGTAGCCGGTGAACACGCGGAGGGATCCGTCGTCCATCCGGACGGGGATGGACACCTGAATGACGGCGGCGGGGTGTTTGAGTTTTTCCAGCGCCTCCGGGTCGATGTCGATATGCGCCGCGGCGGTGTCCAGACGGCGAATGGCATCTTCGAACGTGTTTGCGGACATGCGGGACCTCCGGTGGCGGCACTCTGTCCGGAATCCGCGCACGTCGAGCGGCCGAGTGGGCATTCCCTGTCAGGAGCTGTATTCGAGCACCGGCCGTCGGGGAAACGCACGTGTTCCGGAGACGGAGACGGGCGGGTGGAAGTGCATGCCCACCGAGCGGGCAAGACGTTCCGGCTGCAGGATGATGATCCGGCGGCGGCCGGAGTCGATCAAGCCTTCCCGCCGCAGAGCTCCGATCAGTACCGAAACGGTCTCCCGGGTGGCGCCGATGATCGATGCCAGCTCCTGGTGAGAAAGTGATAGGGCCAGGCGGATACCCCGACCGTTGGGCTCGCCGTGTTCCGCGGCCAGGTCGAGCAGTAATGCAATCAATCGCTCGCGGTTGGACCGGTACAGGAGGTTCTTCAGGCGGTTTTCGAGCCGGGCGCGCCGTGCGCCCACCAGATCCGCGATTGCGGCGGCCAGGTGCGGGCGGCGATGCATCAACTGGCGGACCGCGTCGGAAGGCAGGGTGAGCACTTCACAGCGCTGGATGGCTTCGGCCACTTCGCCGCGCCGCGCCGGGGCCAACAGAGCCATCTCACCGAACAGCTCGCCGGGCGAAACGATGCCCAGGATCGATTCCTTGCCGTCTTCGGTGTAGTGACAGATCTTCACGCGGCCCGACAGCAGAATGAACAGCCGCCGCGCCGCGTCGTTGGGCAGATAGATCGGCTCCCCACGATCGAATCGGCGGAGGCGGCTGCGCGATTCCAATTCGTGGACGTCGTGATCGGAAAGCGAGCGAAAAACGTCACAGACGCGGATCGTGGTGGGTTGGCTTCTCATGAGATCATTCCTCTGTCGATTGCGTACCGGACGGCACGTGCCGGGGACCTCGTCGGTGTTGCGGCCGTCGCTCTGCGCCAGGCAGGGCCGACGGACGTCATGAGGCGGCCGCCTTCGGCGACGGCCACCGCGGCGAGAATCTCGGCTGAACTCATCAACCCAGACGATGGGGCGTGTGCTTCCTTACAGAGATTTTTGAGAGCGGCTTTCCGTCGTCTGCCGAGGACGGGATGCGGTCCCTGCGGAGAGCACGGACGTCGCGGGCACGAAAAGGGCCGCTCGGCGCCGTGCCGGGCTCCGAGCGGCCGTTCGAGCGCCCGACCGGGGCCTGTCGGGCGCGGGAGAGAGCGTTTTCGACGACGGCACCGCCGGTTCAGCGACGTGCCGTTCGGCGTGTACTCTGGTCGTTCAACGACCAGTCATAATCGAGATAGCTGATCGATACGTTGCCTCGCAGAGCGGCTTGCCGAGCTGCTTCGGTGGGCAGATACGGTGCGATTCGCCGGAGCTGTGCGGCGGTATCGGAACCGAAGTCCTCGGCGAACCAGCTGAGGATCGATGAGAGGTAGAATCGGTTCGCAGCGGGGTCGAAGCGAAAGTTCTGTGGGCGGGAGAAGAAGTCGCGGGCGTTGGCGTCCAGTTGCTCATCGACCTTCTCCGGAACGTAGGCGCGATTCAGCAGCCGCGGGCAGCCCCGCGAAGCACACACGATGGCGAAGTGGATCCGCGGGTCGCGCATCGGACGGAGAATCTGATGCTCGATCTGCTCCAGATGGTAAGGTTTGCCGCCGACGTACAGGTGAAGGTTCTTCCAGATGTTGTAGCCGAACAGACGTGCGGTGTGGTTGCGGATGCTGGTGGTGGGATACTCGCGGAGAATTCCGCGGATGGTCAGCGCGTTGTAGGCGTTGATCCAGAATGCCAGTTTCGCCTGACGCGTCGTCCTCTGATCCGGGTTCCCCGTGGACAGGATGGCGAGATATCGGTCGAGTGCCTGGCGATCGGCGGCCGTGGCTTTCCAACGACGATAGTCCACGAAACCGTCGCGGTCGACGTACTTCTGCAGCAGCGCGTCCCACAGTGAGTGATCGATGCGGTCCAGCGGAACCAACTGGGACGGTGAGACCCGTCGTCCCACGTACCAGTCGCCCGAGGCGTCCGCGAATCGGGGCAGGCAGCACAACGCCAGCCACGCAAGGAGGAAACGAGGCAATCGATGGATGTGCGTGGTGGTCCGGACGGTCCTGCGCGGAATGGGGCGGGGCATGTCGTGAGGTCGTCGTGGGGGTGAGATGCGTTTCATGGCGACTCCTTTCCTGAAACGAGCGTGCGAAACGTTTCCCGGCGTCGTGCTCGAAGGCTGCGAACGTCCTCCGTGCCGGGTGGACGGTCAGGGGGCGAAAGCGGAAATCCACGCGGCCGTGGTGCCAAGTCAGGCACGGCCGAGGATCCAGCGCAGCAACCGCTTCGCAAAGGGCGTCAAGCGCGTTCGGTTGTACCGGTCGCCCAGCTTGCGGATGGCTTCTGCGATGGTCGGGTAGGGGTGAATGACTTCGGCGAGTGCCTTCAGGCCCACGCCGTGCTGCAGGGCCATCGTCAACTCGCCGATCATGTTTCCGGCGTCTTCGGCTACGATGGTGGCGCCTAGGATCCGGTCGGTTCCGCGGCGGACGACGACCTTGACGAAGCCGTCGGTGGCTTCTTCGAGTACGGCGCGGTCCACCTCGTCCAGCGGCTGTGTGAGGACGTCGACGGCGATTCCCCGGCTTTCCGCTGCGGCCGCGGTGAGCCCGACGTGCGCGAGTTCCGGCGCGGTGTATGTGCACCAGGGGATGACGAGGCGGCTGAATTGGCTGCGTCCCCGGAACAGGGCATTGCGGACGGCGATCCGCGCCATGAAGTCGGCGGCATGCGTGAACTTGTACGGGGAGCAGACGTCGCCAGCGGCATAGATGCGGCGATTGGTGGTTCTCAGGAAGTCGTCCACATGGACGCCGCGTTTTTCGTCGTAGGCCACACCGGCCGCTTCCAGACCCAGGCCCCGGACATTCGGTGCCCGGCCCGCGCAGACCAGCAGGGCATCGACGATCTGGTCGCAGCAGCGGCCGTGGGACTCGACACGCAGCCGCGCACCGCCGCCGGTTTTTTCCAAGTGTAGGCTCTTTCCGCAGCACAGAACCCGTACGCCGTCGTGTTCGAGGGCTCGCTGGACGATTCCACCGGCTTCGCGATCCTCACGCGGCAGCACTCCGTGCATGGCCTCGATCAGCAGTACCTCACTGCCGAAGTTGGCAAACGCCTGAGCCATCTCGCAGCCGATGGGGCCGGCACCGATGACGGCCAGCCGCCGCGGCAGGGCGGTGAGCGAGAAGACGGTTTCGTTCGTCAGGTAGTGGACGTCCTGCAGACCGGGAAGAGGAGGGACCGCGGGCCGCGTGCCGGTCGCGATGATCGCTTTGCGGAATCGCAGTGTGGCGTCCTCGACCTGGACGCGGTCCGGTCCGATGAACCGGCCTGCGCCGATGAACACGTCCACACCCAGGTCGCGGAAGCGGGCGGCCGAATCGTGAGGGCTGATTGCGGCCCGCAGCCGCCGCATGCGTTCCATTACTCGAGCAAAGTCGACGCGGATGTCAGTCGGGGTCTTCAACCCCAACTGCGGAAATCGTCGCGCCATGCGGATCGCTCGGGCCGTGGTCAGCAACGCCTTGGACGGAACACACCCGGCATTGAGACAGTCGCCGCCCAGCAGGGACTTCTCAACCAGGGCCACGCGGGCTCCCAGCGTGGCGGCGATCGCGGCACTGACCAGGCCGGCCGTACCGCCGCCGATCACCACCAGGTGGTAGCGGTCCTTCGGTCGTGGGTTCACCCAGTCCCGAGGCCGGACGTGCGCGGCCAGTTGGCGATTCCATTCGTCCTCTGGCAGCAGGGGCGCAGGGTAATCGCATTCCGAGATCGCGGCGGTGGGCTCCGCGACTGCATCGGAAGCGGAGCGAGCAGGTGTCTGGCCGATGTGTGGTACGCCGTCGGTCGATACGTCCATGGGTTGCGATCCGGGTGTGTTCGTACCTGTCGAACGGACGGAACGGGCGCCGCGGACTCAACTCGAGAATTCCAGGCGGGGATCTCCGGCGGTGCCCTTGATGGTCCGTTGCGGGATTGTGACGATTCCTTTCTCGGCGCACACCGCTTCGGCGAGGGACTGCGGTGACGGGTGAGGTATGGCACAGCGACATGCAGAGTCTCTCGGTCGCGTATTTCGTGTGCGCTCGAAAGGTCGGACGAACGATCCGCTGCCGGCTTACACGTTTTCCGGTGGTTTTTTTCGGATCGACGTGGATGCGGGGGTGCCGTGTTTGGATTTCAGGAGCGAGGATGGTCTTTTCGAGAGGCTGCCGCGTTGTTCTCGGTCTGTGGAAGCGCCGGTGCGCGGCTGTCGCGGCGGGGCGCGGAGGCGGCATCGCGGTATTGGCGGAGTGCGGGGTGTTGCAGCGGCGGGCTGGCTTCGCACGCTTGCGAAGCGTCGGGCAGCGCACGCTCTGGGTACTTTCGGCGGTGGTGTGCGTGTTCGCGTGGCTGCCGGGGTGTGCGGATCGGCCCGAATCCGCCGAGACACATCGGTCTGAGCAGGTCTTGCGGTTGGCGACGACGACCAGCACGCGTGATTCGGGTTTGCTGAACGTCCTGTTGCCCGTGTTCGAGCGGGAGACGCGCATCCGTTGCGACGTGATCGCGGTGGGAACGGGCAAGGCGCTGGAGCTGGGGCGTCGCGGCGATGTGGACGTCGTTCTGGTGCATGCACGGGAGGCGGAAGAGCGGTTCATGCAGGAGGGCCACGGCGTGCGGCGGGAGGA
>RFHO01000505.1 GCA_003696385.1 Planctomycetota bacterium
CCGGTCGACCGGCGGGTCGACGAAGGTGACACGCTGACCGTCGGCGGGAGCACGCTGAAGGTCTGGCATACGCCCGGCCATACCGAAGGCCAGCTCGCGTTGCAGATGGGACCGCTTCTGTTTTCCGGCGACAACATCTATCGCGACGGTGGCGTCGGCAACATCGACGCACATCACGGGTCGGACATCGAGCAGTTCATCGCCTCATTGGAACGCATCCGCGATGCCGATGACATCGAATGGCTGTTGCCCAGCCACGGCCCGGTGTTCCGGCGGGATCCGCAAATGATCCAGAAGACCATCGACCGGCTGAAGGGGTATCTGTATCTGGCGGATTTCGGCACGTGCGCAATCGGCTGGCCGCTGATGGACGAATGGGAAGAGGAGCTGCTGCGCGATTTCGACCCGCAGCAAGCCGGCCGTCGGCCCGCCGAAGCGAGCGGCCGGGGATCCCAGTGACGCGGGTCAAGTCCGCCGGCGGGCACGCAGGTGACACGGTCCGCAGGCTCGTAAACCTCGCGGGCGCGGGAAGACGACGAGGACGATCCGTGTGCGGCATTCGGATTTGCCGCGGCGCGGTGCAGGCTCCGCGACCGCACACGGCCGATTGGAATCGTTGGCGATGACCGTCGAGAAAAAGCAGCAAGGCGAAATCGGCGCGGCTCCGGTGGACACGGCCGGCGGGCTGGACGTGTATCTTCTCGGCCTCGTCGATTTCGATTCGGCGGTCATTCTGCAGCGCAAGTTCGTCGACGAGGTGGCGGGTGCGGAGAATCGGGATGGCGTGCTGATGCTCTGCGAGCATCCACCGGTGGTGACCATCGGTCGCGACGGACGCTACGGCGACGTGCTCGATGTGACTCGGCATTTGCGAAGCCGTTCGATCGCGGTCCGACGGATTCCGCGGGGTGGTCCAACGCTGTTGCATCTTCCGGGGCAGCTGGCGATCTACCTGGTCGTGCCACTGGACCGCTTGCGGCTGGGTGTGTGGGAATTCGCTGCGGTGCTTCAACGGGCCCTGGCGGCTGCGGCAGAGGAGCAGCAGGTGGCGGCGCGGATTCATCGAGAGCCGGCGGGAGTCGTCACGCGGGCCGGCCAGGTGGGGTGGATGGGGGCCGCCGTGCGGGCCGGTATCACTCGCTTCGGGGCGTTCCTGAACGTCGATCCGGATCTGTTCCTGATGCGAGAGCTGATGCCCGAGGCGGACCCACGGATCACGTCGCTGGCGGCGGCACGTGTCCATCCGGTTTCGATGTCTGCCGTTCGGGAAAGTTTCGTGCGACATCTGTCGACGGCGTTGCATTACCGCGGCGTTCGCGTCTATACCGGTCATCCTGCGCTGCAGCGCATCCGTCGGGCGTCGCTCGGGCGGCCCCACGCATGAGTTGCCGCCGGATGGTCGGTGGGGCGTCCCCGCCGATCGGCGTTTGTTGCGGTCGAGCCGACGGGGAGCGTCTGCGGGGCGCCGGAAGGTTGATTGAAAGGGAAAACCGGTGTCGATTCCGCTGGACATCATCAATACACCGCCGCGACCGGCGCGCCGGTTACCGCGGTGGTTGAAGCGTCCGCTGCCGCAGCCGGGGATGTATTACACCAGTCAGGTGATCGAGGACCTGCGGCTGGAGACCGTCTGCGAGAGCGCCAAGTGCCCCAATCGAACCGAGTGCTGGTCGCGGCAGACCGCCACGTTCATGATCCTGGGCAACGTGTGCACTCGCCCGTGCGGTTTCTGTTCGGTCCCGAAAGGCAAGACGGAAGCGGTCGAACCCGACGAACCGGAACGGCTGGCGGAGGCGACGCGGCGGCTGGGGCTGAAATACGTGGTGATCACATCGGTCACCCGCGACGACCTGCCGGACGGCGGCGCGGAGCACTTCTATCGCTGTGTGGTCACGGTGCGCGAGCGGACCGGGGCGAAGGTCGAGGTGCTCACGCCGGACTTTCTGGGAAACCGGGCGGCGATCCGGCGGGTGATCGAGGCCCGGCCGGACGTGTTCAACCACAACATCGAGACCGTGCCGCGGCTGTATCACCGCGTACGCCGTAACGCGGAGTACCGCCGCACGCTGGACCTGCTGAAGCAGGTCAAGGACGAAGCACCGGACATGCCCACCAAGAGCGGCTTGATGCTCGGCCTGGGCGAAACGACCGAAGAGGTGCTGGATGTCTGTGCCGACCTGCGGGCGGTGGGCTGTGACATGATCACCATCGGCCAGTACCTGCAGCCGACCCCGGCGCACCTGCCGGTGGAGCGTTTCGTCCCGCCGGAGGAATTCGAGGAACTGGGACGGACGCTCCGCGGGCTCGGCTTCGCGATGGTTGCCAGCGGCCCGTTCGTACGCTCAAGCTACAACGCCGACGAAATGGCGGCCGTCGCCGGGCAGCACGCGTCGTGACGGCACGAGCGGTGCCGCCACGTTCCGACAGTGCTCGAACGACCGGGGAGCGATGCTGCCGCGCGGCGGGGCACGGGGGCGGAGCGTGATGCGGCATTCGGTTGCGCCGAAGCTCCGCCAGCCGATCCGCGGGATGAACGGTCGCGCGACGATCCCCGGCACGAACGGCCGCAAGACGATCCCCGGAAGCATTGTGGAGTCGATTGTTATGGGCATGTCCATGAGCATTCGTCACCGGTGGCCGACCGTGGCCGAATTGCAGCAGCACGCGTGGCGCGCCGTCGTGCTGTGGCTGACGCTCGCCGGAGTCGTTCCGGCGGAGGCGCAGACGGCGGCCGCCCAGGCGCGGCGGCATCCGAACGTCGTGGTGATCCTGGCCGACGACCAGGGCTGGGGAGACCTGAGCGTCAACGGCAACCGCAACCTGCAGACTCCGAACATCGATTCGCTGGCCCGCGACGGCGCGACGTTCGACCGGTTCTACGTCTGTCCGGTGTGCTCCCCGACGCGGGCCGAATTCCTCACCGGGCGATATCACCCTCGCGGCGGCGTGTATTCGACGTCGGCCGGCGGTGAACGGCTGGATCTGGACGAAACGACGATCGCCGAAGTCTTCCGCGCAGCCGGATACGCGACGGCGGCATTCGGCAAGTGGCACAACGGCATGCAGTATCCGTACCATCCCAACGGCCGCGGCTTCGATGAGTTCTACGGCTTCTGCAGTGGCCACTGGGGGCACTATTTCTCGCCGATGCTCGAACACAACGGCGCCATCGTGCGGGGGAACGGCTACCTGACGGACGACTTCACGAACCACGCGATGGAGTTCATCGAGCGGCATCGCCAGCGGCCGTTTTTCGTGTATCTCGCGTACAACACGCCGCATTCACCCATGCAGGTTCCCGACCGCTGGTGGAACCGGTTCAAGGACAAACCGCTGGTCTCGCGGCACCGCGACCCGAAGAAAGAAAACGTCCCCCACACGCGGGCGGCGCTCGCGATGTGCGAAAACATCGACTTCAACGTCGGCCGGCTGCTGCGCAAGCTGGACGACCTGGGACTCGCCGAGCAGACCATCGTCGTTTATTTCTCGGACAACGGCCCGAACGGCAACCGCTACAACGGCGGCATGAAGGGGCGCAAGGGATCGACCGACGAAGGCGGTGTCCGTGCTCCGATGTTCATCCGCTGGAAGGGGCACATTCCCGCGGGCAGAACGGTGCGGCCGATCGCCGCGGCGATCGATCTTTTGCCCACGCTGGCCGATCTGGCCGGAATTCCCGTGCATACGGCCAAGCCGCTGGACGGCGTCAGCCTCGCACCGCTGCTGCTGGACGAACCGGACGACTGGCCCGACCGGATGATCTTTTCGCACTGGCGGGGCCGGGTCAGCGTGCGGACACAACGCTGGCGCCTGGATCACGCGGGGCATCTGTTCGACATGCCGGCCGATCCCGGCCAACGGACTCCATGTGAAAAGCGGTTCCCGGATGTCGCGCAGAAGCTGAGGGACGCCGTCGCGCGCTGGCGGAAAGTGGTTCTGGCGGAGCTGGGTCGAGACGACCGCCCGTTTCCGGTGGGGCATCCCGATGTGACGTATACCCAGCTTCCCGCCCGCGATGCGCAGTTCAGCGGCGCCATCCGCCGCTCCAACCGCTTCCCGAACTGCTCCTACCTGACCCACTGGACACGGACGGAGGACCGGATCACCTTCGACGTCGAGGTGCTCGCGCCGGGACGCTTCGAAGCGATCGTCTACTACACCTGTCCCGCCGCCGACGTGGGCTCGCTGGTGGAAGTACGGTTCGGCGACTCCGCCACGCGGGGCCGGGTGGCGCCGGCGCACGATCCGCCGTTGATCGGCGCGGAACAGGACCGCGTGCCGCGGCAGGAGTCGTACGTGAAGGACTTTCGCCCGCTGAGTCTGGGGACGTTCGAGTTGCCCAGAGGACGCGGGAAGCTGGAACTGCGGGCGTTGGAGATTCCCGGTTCCCAGGTGATGGATTTCCGCCTGCTGCTGTTGCGACGTCTGCCGCCCTCGGAACGCCGATGAACGCCCGGGAAACGTGCCGCGGCATTCCGTTCGCATCCAGAGAGAGCAGGGCCGCCCGGGGAGGCCGGGATGCGGAGCGCGCGGGTGCCTTCCGGAGCACCGCAGGGACCGGCGGCCGGCGCCGTCATTGCGAAGAGGCAGCCGCGGAACGACCTGCCCGTGATGGCGACGCCGGTTCGTTCGCTTCGTACCAGTCGCCGCGCAACCAGCGGGCGATGATCCGGATTTCTGAACGCTTCAGCGTGTTTTCGGCCGCGTCACACGGTGCGGCGGCGAACGCCGGCATCCGATCGTTGTTGTCGCCATAGAACCGTTCGCGTTCCGGATCCGCGACGAACTCTTCGATCCACGCCTGCGACGCATAACCGGTCAGGTCGGGGGCGGAGCCCAGTTCACCTTCGTCGTGAAAGCGGTGGCAGTCCGTGCAGGCGAATTCTTCGACCATCAGTGACCGGCCGCGACGAACGTCTTCGGCCGAGAGCGTTTCCCCCGGCCGGCCCGCTTCGGCCGCCAGTGCCGCGGCGACCAGCCGGAGCTTCTCTTGCACGTCGCGTCGTTCCTGTTCCTCGAGTCCGTCGAAGTACGACCGGACGGTCTCCACCATGTCGCCGGCGCGTTTGTTCGTGCCACCGAAGTAGTCCGGTCCCGCGATGCGTTCCGGATCCAGCAGCCCCGCGATCCATGCCGCCGAGCCAAACTCCCACAGATTCGGAGCGGACCGTTCTTCGGCCGCGATTCCCCGGCCCGCGGCGTCCGTGCAGGGATGACATGCCGCACAGTGTCGGCGAAACAGAATCGGCCCCCACGTTTTGGGGTCGTTGCGCAGAACGGCCGCTCCGCCTTCCGGCGGCACGCCGAACGCGCTCGCCAGCAGATACGCCCGTTCGGCCAGCCGGCGTTCCTCGGCGCGGGCGGCCAGGAAGGCCGCATCGTGCCGGTCTCGCGACCAGGGCAGATACGTCAGCACGCCCCACGCCCCCAGTCCGCCCAGCACGATGAACGTCCGCAGCGCGACACTGACCCGTCGCGGGCAGACCCGATCGAGAAACGGCAGAGCCAGCAGGAAGAACAATGCCGCCGCGGGAATCACCAGCGTGGCGATGATTTCGGAATCACCCGAAAAGTGCCGTCGCAGCTCGAACAGGGCCAGAAAATACCACTCCGGCCGCGGAACATGTTCCAGTTCCGGATCGGCGGGGACGTCCCGCGGAGCCCCCCATCGTGCGGCGGCATAGGAAAGGCCGGCGACCAGTATGGCCAGCGCGATCAGGTTCCGCGTGGTCTGATGCGGCCAGTACGGTGTCGGCCGGCCGGTTCGCTTGAAGATCCCCGTCGGTGCCAGGCCGTGGCGGTAGACCTGGCTGATATGAATCGACAGAAGCAGCAGGACGCCTGCCGGGATCACCACGCAATGCAGCGTGTACAGGTGCGTCAATGTCAGGTTGCCGACGGCGTCCCCACCCAGCAGTAACCGCCGCAGGTGTTCGCCGATCAGCGGCGTCGATCCGATGATCCGGCTTTCGACCTCGATCTGTGCCAATCCGCGCTGACCGCCCGAGAGGGGGTTCCCGCTGATCGCCCACACCAGCACACAGGGAAACAGCAACAATCCCGTGATCCAGACCAGCTCGCGCGGCGCCCGGAACGCAGCCGTCGCCACCACTCGGGTCATGTGGACCAGGAACAGCACGACCAGCGCCTGAGCCACCCAGTAGTGCAGGCCGCGAATGAACGCACCGCCCGGCGTGCCTTCGATGAACCGTACCGATGCCCAGGCGGAACTCAGCGACGGACTGTACGACAGCATCAATAGCACACCCGTGATCGCCTCGATCACCAGCAGCCAGAACAGGCAACTGGCGCTGGTGTACCACCAACTGGGGCCGCGCGGGAGCACGCGCTCACGATAGTTGCGGATGAAGCGGCGGTACCCCGTGCGGTCGTCCAGCCAGTTGGCGATCCGTGAAAACATCGATGTGCCTTCTCCCGATGAAGCGCCGGCGAACGGGAACCTGCCAAGGCCGGACACGGCGGCTGCAGTCCGCGCGCCGGGATCCGGACCCGATGGTCATTCTCTGCGAGGCGCCGGACGTTTGCAGCCGTTTGGCGGGCCACGGCCGCAGCGCCGATCGTGCCGTCGGCAGCCCAGTCCGTGCAAGGAAAGCGTCGTCGGCGAGAACGCTGCTCCTGCTGCGATGTTCACCGGCTATTGCCGACCGCGACGTTGAGCTGCACCGAGTCAAGCGCGTCAGAATGCCGATGGTCACGCGTTCCCGCCGGTTGGTCGTGCGACGTATGTCACTTCGACCCACGTGGTGCCTGACGCTTCGTCACGAACGAGACGGACCGGCAGCGCGTCCAGATCCCTCGGTGCGTGATTCGGCGTGCCGTCCTGGCGGCTCAGACGCCGACCGTCGAATGCGAAGGCGGCGCGGTGGCATGGGCACTCGAACGCGGCCCCGTCGCGTGCCATTCCCACCGTACACCCCAGGTGCGGACACGTTGCGGAGAGGGCCAGCACGGCCGAGCCGTCGTCCGCCGAGCTTTCCCCGCCGCGTCGCAGCAGCCACACACGCCCCAGCGGCTGTTCGGAATACGTCGCCCATCCGTCCTGCTTGCGGCCGGTGATCGTGATCAACACCGGGCGGCCGATCGGAAGCGCGTCGAGCCGAGCGACGCGACGCACCAGAGCTTCATGGTCGGCGGACCGATTCATGGCGCCCAGCAGATAGCGCACACCCGGAAGGCCCACCAGGCCGCC
>RFHO01000506.1 GCA_003696385.1 Planctomycetota bacterium
GGCCGCACCGCGGCCGGTCGTACCCTCGACCCGTCGGCGCGGCGTCGACTTCTCAGCATTCGCGTTTCGCCATGGGGACGGGGCATGCCGGGTGGCCGTCCACCGGGGTGACACGTCGCCGGCGTGCGCCGCAAGCCGCCGCCCGGTCGACAGGCCGCAGACGCGTTGGGAGAATGTTCGCTCATCTCTGCGGGCTGCCGTCTTGCGGCCCGGCAACGGCATAGGTGGAGAAGGAACGGGATGGTGAACGAAACGGTGTTCGACCTGCACCGGCGTGTGCTGGGCGATTATCGGGATTTCGTCGGGGCGTTCATCAACGTTGCCGACGATCGTGCGGAGCAGGCGATTCGCGGGGAGCTGGAGAAGGAAAACCGTCTGTGGCCGGATCCGCTGCTGCAGTTGTCACCGGCCTATCGGCGGGCGGGGAGCGTTGACGATCTGGCCCGTGCCGGGGTGATCCTGCCTCAGACTGCCGAGATTTTTCGCGACGACCGCGGCCAACCGTACGTCCTCTACCAGCACCAGCAGGAGGCGATCGCGAAGGCGGCGGAAGGACGCAGTTTCGTCGTCACGTCGGGAACCGGATCCGGCAAGAGCTTCTGCTACTTCATTCCGATTTTCGACGCAATTCTTCGGAATCCGGGACGTCGGCCGCCGACGGCGTTGGTCGTCTATCCCATGAACGCCCTGGTCAACTCGCAGCTCGAGGCCCTCAAGTCGCTGCAGCGCACGTACCTGGACAACACCGGCCGCGAGTTCCCGATTCGCTTCGAGCGATACACGGGACAGAGTGATCAGGAAGAGCGACAGCGGATCCGCAGCGCTCCGCCGCACATTCTGCTGACCAACTACATGATGTTGGAGCTGATGATGGTGCGGCCCCAGGACCGCGCCGTGCTGGACGGCGGGGACGGCCCGCTGTTTCTGGTGTTCGACGAACTGCACACCTATCGGGGCCGACAGGGGGCCGATGTGGCGATGCTGGTGCGGCGGCTGAAGGCCGGCATCGGCCGGGAACCGGTGGTGCACGTGGGAACCAGCGCCACAATGGTGGCCCACCGCGGAGCCAGCCCGCGACAGCGGCGGGAGGCCGTGGCGGCGTTCGCCACCCGGTTCTTCGGCCATCGAATCGCGCAAGACGACGTCATCGAAGAAACGTTGGAGCGGATCAGCGTCGGTGGACGGCCGTCCCCGGAGGAACTGCGCGGCGCCATCGAAGATCCTTTGCCTGCGGATCGCGAATCGTTCGTACGACATCCGCTGGTTCGGTGGCTGGAATTGGCCCTGGGCATGGAGGTCGAAAGCGATGGTCGGCTGAGACGTCGCACGCCGCGGACGTTGGGCGATGCCGCCACGGAACTGTCGCGAGTCGTCGAGGTCGATCCGCAGCGCTGCGAGCAGAAGTTGCGGGAAGTGCTCCTGGCGGCTGCCGACGTCGGCCGCGCTTCCGGCGGACGGCCGCTGGTGCCGTTCAAGCTGCATCAGTTCGTGGGGCAGGGACGTGCGGTGCACGCCACACTGGAGCCGGCCGACCGCCGCCGTTTTCGGCTGGTGGATCCGCCGGTCGGCGGTGGCGACACGATCTGGGCGCCGGTGCGCTTCTGCCGCGTCTGCGGCCAGGATTATTACCAGGTGATTCTTGGAGACGGCGGCGTACGCGGCTGGGAGGACCGCTCACCTGGACCGCCCGAAAACGCGACGAGCGGCTTCCTGACGCACGCTTCCGACGATCTGCCGGAGCTGGAGGCTGTGATTCCGGATGAATGGTACACGCACAATGGCCGGCTGCGGCGGACGTGGCGCGACCGCGTTCCCCGTCCGGTATGGGTCACTCCGGACGGCCGGGTGTTCGACACGGAGGTCGAGGGTGCGATGAGGATGTGGTGGCAGGAGGGGGGATTCTGGTTGTGCCTGCGCTGCGGTGAGAACTTCACTGGTCGAACCACCAACGACTTCGTCAGACTCGCCGGGCTGTCGACCGAGGGCCGCTCCTCGGCCACGACGATCGTCGCGCTGTCGCTTCTGCGGTACGCGCCGCTGGCGGCGATGGAACCGAAGCTGCTGACCTTCACGGACAACCGTCAGGATGCGTCGCTGCAAGCGGGGCACTTCAACGATTTCGTGCAGGTGGCGCTATTGCGAGCGGCGCTGTATCGGGCATTGTGTGAATCCGGGACACTGACGTTCGCCGATGTTGCGGCCGAGACCCGCCGGTGCATGGAGTTGCCGATCGCGGCGTACGCCGCCAATCCGATTCAGGACGAAGCCGCCGCCCAGGCAGCGCAGGTCAACGATGCGTTCGAGAGGCTGATCGAGTACCGACTGTACGAAGACCTTCGTCGCGGCACGCGGATCGTTCAGCCCAACCTGGAGGACGTGGGCCTGTTGCGTCTGGAGTACTTTCGGCTGGACGAACTGTGCCGTCAGGACGAGCGGTTCGAAGGCCTGCCCGCTTTGCGCGAGCGGACGCCGGACGAACGCTTCCCGGTGTTGCGGACGCTGCTGGATTTCTTCCGCAAGCAGCGGGCGATCCACGCGTCCGTCCTTCAGGAAACGACCCAGAGACGCTTGTGCCGGCAATGGGAGCAACTGCTGAACGAATTCTGGCGTCCGGACCCTGACGGCGCGGACGTCGTGCCCGCGCCATTCGTGCTCCGACCGGCATCGGTCAACGGTGCCGGTCGGTACGGGGCGCTGCGGCTGACGCACAGGTCGATGGTCGGCCGGTTCCTCGCCCGAATGCTGGACCTGGATGCGCCGCGCACCGAAGAACTGCTCGACGGGTTACTGCAATTGCTTCTGTCGCAGGGATTTTTGCGCGAAGCGGAACCGCGGCGCGGTCATCGACGGTTCCAACTGGATGCCGCGGTGTTGCGATGGGTGAAAGGCGACGGCGAACCCCCGCCTCCCGATCCGCTGTGGTGCAGGCGGACCACCGCGACGCGTCCCCCGGTGAACAGGTTCTTCCAGCAGTTCTACCGGAACGTCGGTGGCCGGCTGGCGGGTCTGGAAGCCCGAGAGCACACCGCGCAGGTTTCCGCCGCCGAACGCCAGCGGCGGGAAAGACGGTTCCGCGGCGAAGAGTCGCCGCCATTGCCGTACCTGACGTGTTCACCCACGATGGAGCTGGGCATCGACATTGCCGACCTGAGCGTCGTTCACATGCGGAACGTGCCGCCCACGCCCGCCAACTACGCCCAGCGCAGCGGCCGGGCCGGCCGTCAGGGACAACCGGGACTGGTCGTCACCTATTGCGGGGCCTACAGCAACCATGACCAGTACTTCTTCCGCAACCGCGAAGCGATGGTGGCCGGGACCGTCCGCGCGCCGCGATTGGATCTGAGCAACGAAGCGCTGCTCCGGGCCCACGTTCATGCCGAATGGCTGGCTGAGGTGGGATTGCCGCTGGGAGATTCGATTCTGGAAGTGATCGACGTTACCGATCCGGAGAACCTCCCCTTGAAGACGAACGTTCGTGAACAGCTCCAGCTCGGGCCGCAACGGCTGGGGGCTTTGCGACGGCGCGTTCGGGGGATTCTGCAGCCGGTCGCCGACGAGTTTCGTGCGGTCGATTGGATCGACCCGGAGGGAAACTGGATCGAGCGGATCCTGCAGGAAGCGCCGCATGGTTTCGATCGGGCCTTCGACCGCTGGCGGGAACTGTTCCGAACAGCCAGGAGACAACAAGATGCCGCTCACCGGGCGCTGAGCACAGCCGGGACGATCGCCGAACAGCAGGTCGCGCAGCGCGAATACGACGAGGCGCTGCGGCAATTGAACCTGTTGAAACAGGTTGGTGTGTCGCCGGAAGAGGGCGATTTCTACCCGTATCGATACCTGGCCAGCGAAGGGTTCCTGCCCGGCTACAACTTTCCGGCGCTGCCGGTGCGGGCATGGGCGCCACGACCGGGTGGGGGCGAATACATTGCCCGACCGCGATTCCTGGCGATCCGGGAGTTCGGGCCGCGCAACCGGGTGTACCACGAAGGGGCGAAGTGGGAAGTGTGGCGGTTCCTTCCGCCGCCCGGCGGGTTGGCCGGACGCGTGCGGCGGTGGAAGCTGTGCCGCCGTTGCTCGGCGTTCGGCTCACCAGACCTGGACGTGTGCCCGGTCTGTTCCACCGTCTGGAACGCCTCGACGTCGTTGCTGGTCGATCCGTTGGAGATGCAAAATGTGGCCCTCCGCCGCCGGGAACGCATCACGTGCAACGAAGAAGAGCGGATTCGGCACGGGTATGTGTTGCAGACGGCCTTTCGGTTCGCGCATTCCGCAGGGCGCCTTCAGGTGGTCGAAGCCGAGGTGCCCGAATTGCTGCGTCTGCAATACGGGCCGTCGGCCACCGTGCTGGTGATCAATCACGGCTGGCGAACCGGATCCGCGGAGGGTTTTCCGATCGATCTGAACGTCGGGGAGATCCTCTCCGACAGCGATCTGGAGCGCACCGGCGAAACCGGGCGCACGGACGATCGACGGGCGGTGGGCCGCCATCGACTGGCCGTCGCCGACACGCAGAACCTGCTGCGGGTGCAACTGACGGACGCCGCACTGCGTGGCGACGCCGCCTTCGAAACGACGCTCATGTGTGCCCTGGAGCGTGCCATCGAACGGACCTGTGAACTGGAAGACGGCGAGCTGGCGGCCGAAGTCCTGGGCGAGGCCGAAGGGCGCGCGATCGTCTTTCGGGAAACGACCGAAGGCGGTGCCGGTGTGCTCGCCGAGCTTGTCCGCGAACCCGTTCGGCTGGCCGAGGTCGCCGCCAATGCGCTGGAACTGCTCCACTTCGACCCGCAGACCGGCGAAGACCGCAGCGCCGACGGCCATCAGGCCTGCTACGAGTGCCTGCTCAGCTACGGCAACCAACCGGCGGCGCGGCTTCTGGATCGTTTCGCCGTCCGGGATTTCCTGCAGCGACTGGCGTCGTCCCGTGTCGAGCGGGTGCACGGAGGACGCAGCCGGGAGGAACAGCACCAATGGCTGCGACGCAAGCTGGATCCGGACTCCCAGCTCGAAGCACGTTTGCTCGAACTGTTGTACCGCAGCGGCCGGCGACTGCCCGATGACGCCCAACGGGAGATCGCGGACGCTGATTGTGTCGTGGACTTTTTCTACGAACCGAGCGTCTGTGTGTTCTGCGACGGTTCGGTGCATGACCGGCCCGAGCAGAAAAGCAAGGACACGCTTCAGCGGCGCCGCCTGAGGGCACTCGGCTACCGTGTGGTCGAGATCCGTTGGGACCGCGACCTGGAGGAACAGGTGCGCGAGTACGCCGACGTCTTCGGCAGCGTTTCGGTCGGATGAACCGGACCGAGCGGCGGGTGAACCGCACCGAGCAGGCGGTCGGGGGTTTTGGAGGAAGCGGCAATGGATACCGACGGTGTGAACGAGACCTTCGATTTGTTGGTGGCCGAAGTCGAGGCCCTGGTGGACGACATGCGTGACGTGGCTGCGGAAGTCGTTCGGCTCGGCGAACTCGACGAAGGCAAACGGGCCATCGAGGACACCGAACGGGTCAAGGCTTTCATCGAGCGGGTTCGAGAACTGCAGAAC
>RFHO01000089.1 GCA_003696385.1 Planctomycetota bacterium
AGTGGGGGCTGCACATCGGCAGACGCAAAGGCTTTTTGCCCTTCCTGGAACGCTTTGATCTGAGCGTTTCCGACTCTGGAACTCGCGAGAGCGGCTGAGGACGAACGAGTGATGAAGACAAGCCCATTCTATATGGCGGTTTTGCTGGCAACCGTACTGGTGAATGTTCCGCCGACCGGACGATGCGACGGCGCTGAGCCGGCGCGGTCGCGCGCGTCGGTTTATCCGGAATTCACTTGGGACCACATTCCGTTGTATATGCACGTCCGCAAGGCGAAATCATTCACCGACGAGGAAATCAGATTCCTGGCCCGGTTTCCGCTGATCACGTTCGAGAAGGCGACCGGGCATCGAGACCACGGCTCCGTCGAAGCCGGAACGCTGGCGGCCGCTCGGGCAGTGAAAAGGATCAATCCGAAAGCGAAGATCCTGTACTACCGCAATGTGTTCGTGCATTACGGCGGCTATGCGGCCAACCGGGAACTCGAGCAAATCCCCGGAGCGTTCCTGCGGGATCGAAACGGCAACACCAGGCTGGTCCGCAATCGCGTGCCGGCGTATGACCTGTCGAATCCGGCCGTTCGTGACTGGTGGGTCAGGGCGTGTCGTGTGGTGGTCTCCGATTCGGCGATCGACGGCGTGTTCATCGACGGCAACGTCAAGGTCCTGGAACCGGGATACCTCGCCCGGCAGATCGGAATGACCCAAAAGAAACAGGTCATCAATGGTTATCATCTGCTGATGAAGCGGACGCGCGAGGCGATAGGGCCGAATGAGCTGATGGTCGCCAATATCCTGCGAGCGCGATTCAAAAACGCGGGGCTGGAGTATCTGGATTATTTCGACGGCTCATATCTGGAAGCGTTCTTTCACAACGTCGGCGGCATCGGCTATGAAGAGTACGTCGCCAAAGGCATCGATGCCGTGCAACGGGCGGCGCGAGCGGGGAAGATCATCGCCTTTACCAGTGGCTTCATCCGCCCGGATCTGCCGAGTCGAAAGTCAAGTGCATTGGGGATCGACGAGCAACCTGCGAGCGTCGAATCCGATGCCGAAGCGCGAGCGGCGCTGGTCTATCCACTGGCGGTCTTTCTGATCTGTGCGGAGAAGTACAGCTACTTCCGCATCCACGAGGGCTATTCGGCGGATGAGGGCGACCGCTGGATGCGCTGGTTCCCCGAATACGACCGCCCGCTCGGCCCGCCGCAAGGGCCGGCTACGAAGAACGGGTTTCGCTATTCTCGCGACTTCGAACACGCATCGGTCACCGTCGACATCCGGAGCCGCAGCGCAAGGATCCGGTGGAAGTGACCCGCGATGGCTTGACGAGGCTCCCGCGAAAACGGTTCGGACATGTGGCTGCGACTTCTGCCGAGCCGGACATGCCTCGGGTTGCGGTCATTTTGCCAGCGCTTCGGCCGCAACGTGACGACTGCTCGGCCGTGCCGTCCGGTTGCCCGCGGGCTTTCTGCAGTTGCCGCTCGGGGCTGGAGTTTTCATTACGGGAGCGGGCCCGGAGAGTCGGCGGGCAGGCTCTAGGGCGATGATCGCGGCGTCAGTGCATGATGAGTCGGCGGATGGGCTCGAGCAGGACCTGAGAGCCTGCTTCTGAACGAATCCCTTCAGCGATGTGTGGGCGGTGAAACCCTTGCGGCCGTTTCGCCGCCCGTTCCCCCGGCCGGCGAACCCGTCGGGTGTTCGCCCGACGCGGCAAGGGCCGGAAGCGCGGGCGGGAACAGATCCAGAAGGCAGCGTTTCGGCGCCCGGCGGTGGTGGGCCGATTGACCAGAAAGAACAGTGAGAAAAAAGTGGTATCGCTGTCGGAGAAGGTGCGTAATCATGAAGTCCGCCTTCTGGCGAGGCACTTGTTGGAATAGACAGTCGCCAGGTACATCGGATGCTGCCGCGGCATGCTGGGTGGCTGATTTGCCCGCAGCGCCCGCTGCGGTGTGGGAGTCGCAGCGGTACTGCGCGGATGGCGCGGGAGGGAAAAACGTCGCGTGGATTGGATGTTTCGGCCTTCCGGTTGGTTTGGGCCGGTTGAGATCCCCTGTGGCGGCGGTGGTGCAGCGTGCGAAAGGGCGGGAGAAAAGGCCGTGAACGACATCGCATGGCTCGTGCGAGAACTGGAATTAGAAAGTGCGAGTCGGAGTGTTCGCAGAAAAGCGTGTCGAGCGCTGGGCCGATTGGGCGACGTGCGAGCGGTTGATCCGCTGATCGGGCGGCTTGGGGATGACAGTCGGTGCGTTCGCGCGGCGGCCTGTGAGGCGTTGGGCAGTTTTGGCGACGCTCGTGCTGTGGAGGCGCTGATCGGGCGGCTGGGGGATGAGGATTCGGACGTTCGCCGGGCGGCCTGCGTGGCGCTGAGGGAGCTGGGCGACGCTCGTGCCGTGGATCCGCTGATCGCGCTGCTGGAGGACGGCAGGCGGCGGGATCGCCGGGTGGCCTGCGCGGCGCTGGGGGAGCTGGGCGACGCTCGTGCCGTGGAGCCGCTGATCGGGCGGCTGGGGG
>RFHO01000090.1 GCA_003696385.1 Planctomycetota bacterium
CCGGTGACCAGCATGGACATCGCCTGGGGCCAGTGGTCGCGTCCGGGCCGGCCATTTTGCGGATTGATCCGCGGTGTGCGACCGAATTCCCCGGTGACGATCAGCATCACCTTCTTGTCCAAGCCGCGGTCGAACAAATCCTCGATCAGCGCGGTGACGGCCTGGTCGTAGATCGGCAGGCGCACGCGCAGGTCCTTGAAGATGTGGCAGTTGACCGCGTGCGAATCCCAGTTGTAGACGCCTTCGTTGTTCGGCAGCCAGGGCACGCCGGATTGATACGGATTCTCCATGATCATGGTCACGAACGAGCAGCCGGCCTCGACCAGCCGCCGGGCCAGCAACGCGCGGTAGCCCCAGCAGTGGTGGCCGTAGCGGGCCTTCAGTGACTCCGGCTCGTCCGACAGATCGAACGCCCGGCGAGCGCGGTCGCTGAGCAGCATGCTCACCGCCCGCTGATTGAACTCGTCCATCGCATCCATCAGGCCTGTGGTATCGACGCTGCGCCGCAGACGGTCGAACTGCGCCAGCAGCCGACGACGATCCAGCAGCCGGTCGCCGATCCGCTTGTCGAGCGCCAGGTTCTTCACTTCGAACTTCGGCGACGACGGGTCACCGTGCACCATGAACGGCGTGTAGGCCGGCCCGAGATAGGCCGCCCCGAAGCTGAACGTGTCCACGTCGCCGCGCGGCACGCCGGCGATGTAGTTCGGCAGCCCCACGTCGATGTGTTCCCGCATTTTCGCCACGATCGACGGGGCCGCGGGGGCATCGTTGACGAATCCGGTCGGCGTCTTGGGGAGCCGGCCGGTGAGGAAGCGTTTGTGGCCGCCGCCATGATCGGCGAACTCGTGCGAAATGGAGCGGATGATGTTGTACTTGTGCGCGATGGCGGCGTGCCGCGGCAGCAGCTCGCACACCTGAAGTTCCGGCACCGTGGTGGAAATCGGGCGGAATTCACCGCGGTAATCGGCCGGAGCCTCCGGCTTCATGTCGTACGTTTCCATGTGCGGCGGACCGCCGGGCAACCAGATGAAGATCACCGCCGTCTCCGGCGGCTTGCTGGCCGTTCCGGCCTGTGCCTTCAGCCGCAGGCAATCCGCCAGGCTCAGCCCGCCCAGACCGAGTGCTCCCCACTGCAAAGCCGCTCGGCGACGGATCGGCCCCGGACAACGGAACGAACGGTGCGCGGTGGCTTGTGTGTTCATGGTCGATTTCCGGAGATCGAACGGCGGGTGTGCAGCAGAGCTGCGCTGCCGGTGGCGGCTCGCGCAGTGGTGGGTGTCGGGGTGTGTTCCGGGAACCCGGACGCGACGGCCCGTGCGGTGACCGAACCTCTCCGCCTTCGGTTTGCCTGCTGCAGCGGGCCGCGGGCGAACCCTCCCGTGTCCACCGCCGGTGGCCGTACAGCAGCCGGCGAGCCGCATCCCACCGCGTCCGTCGGTCGCTCCGAACACGGTGCGCAAGACGTTCTGTCCACCGGCGGGCGGTTCGTGTTCGATCAATCACATCATACGCTCTGACCGCAAACGTTCGCAAATCCGGATGTTTCGCGGCGGCCCCTCCGTGGCGGTGCCCAGAGCCGCGGAGCGCCCCAAACGACCGGATCGCCCACGTGGAGTGTAGACCGCGAGGGCGGACCATGGTCCCGGTTCCGCAGCGCCCGCGGCGAACCGTACCGGCCGGGCGCTGCGTGCGACGGCGCCCGCCGAAACACGCCCCTCGTTGCGCACGGCGAGCGGTCGTTTCGAAAACTCATCGAGGAAACGCGTGTTGGTAGTCTGCCGCTCCAGAACGTACGATGATAAACCGGTTGCGGTGACCGCCGGGCGCGAGTCTCGTCGATCGCCGGATGGGAGTCGGTGCGGCATCCGAGCCGGCTTTTCCTGAGCGGCCGACCGCAGCGGCTCGGCGAACCACCGACGCCGGCAATTCGCCGAACGCGAAGTGTTCGGCGTCCCCGGGCGTGGTCGTCCCCCGCCCAACCGGCCCGCTGCAGCCGCGGCACCGGGCCGCGGATTTGCAGAGCGGCACACTGTGCGGTCTCCGGGTTCACCAGACGCGGTCCACTGGAAGCGACGCATGATTTCGCTGCGACGGAGGGAATCCCCCGGCACCCGGTTCCGATGCCCGCCGCCGGGGCCGGTCGGTTGGCTCGTACTGATCCTCGGCGCTGTCTGCTGGGGGGACTCGGCTGCCGGGCGTCAGCCTTTGTCGCCCGAAAACGACATCCTCGCCCAACAGCGGCGGGAACGCTGGAACGAGATCGCTCCCCGGTCGCGTCGGCTGCGCTCCGCCTACCTGCGGGCCCGGACGGCCCTTGTAGAAGGGCGGCATGCCGACGCGCTGCAGTTGATTCACGGTCTGTTGAACGCCGCGGAAGACACGTTCTTCTGGCCGGAGGGTGCCGAACGTCCCGTCAGTTTGCATCGAGCCACCGAAGAGCTGCTGGAGAAGGCCCCGCACGACGTGTACCGGCTGTACCTGCTGCGGCACGGAGCCGTCGCGCGCAGCCTGCTGCGGCGTGCGGGCGACGACGCCCTGCTGTGGCACCGCCTCCTGCGGACGTACTTCCTGACGCCGGCGGGCCGGGAAGCGGCTCGACGTCTGGCCGTGCGCGCGCTGGATCGCGGCGACCGCGCGACAGCCCGCCGGCTTCTGCAGCGGATCCTGGACTCGCCGATCCACCAGCGGACGATGTCCGAGAGCGAGCGGGCGGCGTTGCGCGTCCTTCACGAAATGGTGGACGCCGCCGCCGAGCCGACCGAATCCGGGCCCGGCCCGACGAGCCGTCGCCCGGCCGTGGCTTCGAACGACCGGCACGGCGTGGCCAGTGCACTTGTCGAAGATTTTCCGAGCAGCCAGCCGACGGTAGCCGACAGTCCGTGGCGCAGCACGTCGGCACCGCAGGACGTGCGGCTGCGCGAGTATCGCCTGCTGGGTGGATCGGCACGGCGCAACGGCCGTTTTGCGGCTTCGCCACCCTTCCCCGTGCCGCTGTGGGTCCGCTCATTGACCGGCACCGAGGGAATGAACACGCTGATCGCCGAGTGGCAGCAATTGGCCGCGGGAGAGCCCCTGAGTCTGCCCGGTTCGGCAATCGTGCCGGTCACCGTCGGACGGCAACTCGTGGTCCGCGACGCGCACGGGATCATCGCCCTGGACATCCCCACCGGCAGGCCCTTGTGGCGCTACCGGACCCTGCTGACCTGGCGACAGACCTTCGAGGCCTTCAACACACTGCAGAGCAATCCGCTGGTGGCGCTGCGGAACGGCGTGCTCGCCAATCCCACTCTGGGAACGCTGGCGACCGACGGCCGATACGTGTACGCGGTCGAATTGACCGGTACGCAGGACACCGGCGAAATCCTGCAGGGACGGATCATCACTTCCTCCGGCGAGCGGCGGGAAGTGCCGATCTTCGAATATTCGAACCGGCTCGTCGCGCTCTCACTGACACTGCCCGGCGCAGACGCCCCGCAGGCTTCTTCGCTGTGCGGTGTGGCCGAACGACTGCGGGACGCGAACGAGTTGAGCGTCTCCGTGTCGGCCGCGGACGCCCCCGTTCTGAAGGAACCGGTCTGGACGACCGACGAACTGCCGAAGCCGGAGACGGCGGAGGTCGGCGGCGGAAAGTATTTCTTCGTCGGACCGCCTCTGCCAGCCGGAGAACTGGTGTACATTCAGGCCGAACGCGGCGGTCTGATCTATGTGCTGGCTCTGCGGGCGAAGGACGGCCGGCTGGTGTGGGCTCAGCCGGTGGCCTTGTCGGGCAGCCCGATCGCGCGCAATCCGGTCACCGTGCGCCATACCATCGCGGCGACGCCCACGCTGGCCGGTGGTCTGCTGCTGTGCCCCTCCGGCTTCGGTTCGCTGACGGCCGTGGATCCGCTGACGGGCGTCCTGCAATGGATCTATGACCTGCGGGATACGTCCCATGCGGGCACGCAGCGGCAGTCACGGTCCGTCGTGCCTTCGCCCGGCGCATCCCCGTTGCCGGTGGTCGTTCGCGCCGACGGCGACCGCCTGGTGTTCTTCGAGCGCGGATCGCGACTGATCCACTGCGTCGCGATTGCGGACGGTACGGCGGAGTGGATCATTCCGCGGGGGGCGACGCTGGACATCGCATGCCTCGATCGCCGGCGGGATTTGTGTGTTCTCGTCGATCCGTTGAATACGCGCTGCGTCTCTCTGCAAGACGGCCGACCTCGATGGTCGATTCAGCTTGGCATTCCCTCTGGAATGTCCGTCTTCACAGGGGACCGGTTGGTCGTGCCGTTGAAGGACGGCCACGTGGCGGTCCTGGATCCGACCACGGGTGAACGTCGCAGTCTGTTCCCCTGGTCATTCACTCCACCGGACGGATACACGGACGAAGACGTTCCTCCCGCAGCGTGGCCGCATTACCGCAACCTGCGTCTGCAAGGGTGGTTGAAGGACCGGCTGACGCTGCCCGGCCATCTGGTGCCGGCCGGCGCGTATGTCGTTTCGGTGCGGCCGGGAACGGTCGCCGTCTACCCACAAGCCGGCCCCCTGCGCCAGGCCGTGGCCGCCCTTGAGCAGACCGAGTCGTCCGACCTTCCGCCCGACATCGACGCGCCCGTGGACGCGTCCGTCCGCAATCGGGTGCTGCTGATGGCGGAGCTGGACGAGATCCTGGGCGACGTGGCGGATAGTGAACGGCGGTTGGACGACTGGCTGGAGCGTCTGGGAATGCCGCGTCTGGATCCTTACGCGGCGGCCCTGAAACGCGAATTGCTGTATGCCAAGCTGCGCAAAGCCGAATCCGACCGCGCCGCCATCTTGGACGAGATCCGCGAACTGGCGTTCTCCAAGGCGGAGCGTGGGCGGTACCTGGTGGAGCGGACCGAATGGTTGCTTCGACGGGGCGACGTGCGAGGCGTGGTGGCGGGCGCCACGGAGTTCCAGCGGCTCGGTCTGCGGCGCCCCGTGACGGCGTTCGGCAACCCTCATCACTTTCTGGCCCCCAAGGCGTGGATCACCAGCGTCCTGTCCCGCCTGTACCGGCGGGCATCCGCCGCAGGACGAGACGAATTGCAGCGGCTGGTGACCGAACGTCTGCTCGCGCTGACGGACGAACGGCGGATCGAGCCGCTGGAAGACTTCGTAACACAATTTGCCGAATGGCCCGAAGCGGCCGCGGTCCGGATTCGTCTGGCCGATCTGTATCTGGAGCGGTCTGAACTGCAGAAAGCCGAACTGCACCTGTTGGCGGCGGCCGCCCGGGGCGACGCTCCGACGGCGCTGCTGGCCCGCGTGAGGCTCGCCGAAGTGCTGGACCGGGCCGGACTGTGCGAAGAGGCGGCCGATCGCCTGGATCGGCTGCGGCACGAGGTCCCCGGCGGCGTTCTGCCGGACGGCCGCACCGTAGCCGATGCGGTCGCCTCGCTGCCGCTGCGTCCGGCAACCCGACGGATGCTGGCAGGCACCACCGGCGTCGCGTGGCCGGTCGAAACCGCCCTGATCCGGCAGATTCCCTGGCAGCGGCACGACGTCCGGTTTGCGACGGTCTACGGCCGGTACCGCAAGACCTATGCCGTCCCGCACGATTGGCAACTGCTGGCCTTCGACCGCGGCACCGACGAAGAAGGCAAACTGGTGTTCGTGGACCGCCTCAGCGGCTATCAGGCGGGTTCGGTCCGTGTGCCGCGTCGCTTCATGTATCCCTCCTGGCGGCGCTATCCCGGAGGAAGCCACCTGATCCCGCTGGGAGCCGCGGGAACGATGTTCGCGGTCTCCGCCCTGGAATACGGCCGCCCACTGCCGGTCTGGGAAACGCCGTTTCCCCGCTCCGGCGGCGTGGACTCCGTGCTGGTGGGCCCGGCCGGAGCCACGTTCTGCATCTTTCAGTACAGGCAACATCTGGTGGCCGTCGATCCGTTGGACGGTCGCGTGCTGTGGTACCGCCGGGACGTCCCGCCGGTCAGCGGCCTGCACATCGACGGTTACGCTGGTCTGATCGGCGACGATCGGGCAATCGTGCTGTTCGAGGCGGACCGCCGCAGCTACATCGTCTATCGCACTCTCGATGGCCGCATCCTGCGACGGGGTGAACTGGACATCGACGCCCGGTATGCCCGCCGCGCTTTCGGCCGCAAACTGTTCTACGTCACGGACTCGCCCGTCGACCGCCGCATGCGGATCTGGGACCCGTTGACCGACACCGTGGAATTCGACGCACCGTTCAACGGCCGCATGCTCACGTACCTCACCCCGCAGCACGAGCTGGCGATCGTGCTGCCCAACGGCCAGCTTCACGTGATCGACGTCCCCAACAACCGCACGCGGCTGAAACTGCCCCTCTCCCCGGCCCGGCTGCGCGCCCTGACCTACGTTCGCGTGTTTTCCGACCGTGACCACTACTTCGTGAACCTGCAGCATTCCGGCCCGGTGCAGCGCAGCCGCCTGTTCAGCAGCTATGCGACGGACCTCTCGCTGAGCGTCGTACCGGTTCACGGAGCCCTGTTGTGCATCGACGCCCGCAGCGGCCGCAAACTCTGGGAACGAGAACTGCCGCAACGCTCCGTGCTGGATCTGTCCAGCTACCGGCTGCCATTTCTGGTGACGCTCAGCAGCATCCGCGACACCTACCGGGCGTACCAGCGGTCGCTGCTGGTGGAGCTGATCGACCTGCGCAGCGGAAACACCATTCTGCGCCAGGAAAACCTGCCTCCCGACCGAATCGCGCACGTCACCGTGGACCCCGCCGGAGTGCTGCGGATCGACGGCTTCAACGGTGCGTTGGAAATCGACTTCAGCCGCCGCGTCCAGAACCTGCTGCGCGAACCGATCGTCTTCCGCGACCGCTTGGCACGATGAGTTTCCGCACGTTGCGCCGCGATCCACCCGATCGCCGCCGACGCGACCGCAGCTTGCCGACGGTCGAGCGGCACGCGACTGCGAGCCACCCAGCAACCCTTGTGCAAGGCTTACGCGACGGTGGCTTTCCGCAGCCGTCCCAACGGATCGGCGAGACGCAAGGCAGGACACACGGCGCGAGTACGGCCTCCCCGCCCCGGCACACGGGCATCATCTTCGGCGGCGTTCCAGTTCCCGCAACAGTCCCTCCATCATTTCCAGATCCGTGTAGTACAGCGCGCTGGGGTCGATTCCCTGCCGCTGCAGGTTTTCCCATCGCCGCCGCACCTGGGGCCGCTGCATCACGACCGGCAGCAGCCAGCCCCACACGACCGCCACCGCGGCACCGGCCGCCATCAGCG
Source organism: Planctomycetota bacterium (assembly GCA_003696385.1). Lineage (GTDB taxonomy): Bacteria > Planctomycetota > Planctomycetia > Planctomycetales > Planctomycetaceae > J052. The sequence goes on from RFHO01000090.1 coordinate 7,239, forward strand.
ACAACCACCTCTTCCCCACCCGGCCCGTCGCGGCACGGCCCTTCTCCTCGATGTCGGCGACCCCGAACCGCTCCGCGTTCGCCTGCCGCACACCATGCCCTGCCGCGTGTCGTTGCATCCCGTTCTCCGCAAAAGCCCCGTCCGCTTACGATCCAAACAGCCGGTCCACCTGATCGCGGAACACGACGCGGAACATCAGCCAGGCCATCGCCAGCGTCAGGCACAGATTGAACGTCTGTCCGCACAGATACAGCAGCACTGGTTTACCACCACGAAAGTACGGCCACAACTTGCGAAAGTCCGTCTGCAGGCCGATGCTCACGAACGCCAGGCAGAACAGCCATCCGCGCAGCGTCTTGGTCGATCCGCGAATGATCGCGTCGACGACCAGCGGTCCACCCGTCATCAGTCCGTGCAGCAGAGAAAACACGATCGAAGCCGCCACGAAGCCCAGCACGAACTTCGGAAACCGGCGCCAGATCTCCAGGGCATCCGCAGACGGCGCGTCCGGACTGCGTTCGACTCGCGTCACCCAGTACACCGCCACGGCAAAGGCGATCACGCCGATCAGAATGTTCTGGATCATTTTCACCGCCGCCGCGACCTTCAGCGCCCGTTCACCGAGCATTTCACCCGCGGCCGCCACCGCCCCGGTGGCGTCGATCGTGCCTCCGATCCACGCACCGCCCAGCACTTGGTCCATCCCGACCCACTGGATCAGCGCCGGCATCACGACCATCATCACTGCGGTAAAGCTGAGCGACAGACCGATCGCCAGCGACAGCTCCTCCTTCTTCGCCTTGCAGGCCGCCGCCGTGGCAATCGCCGCCGAAACGCCGCACACCGACATGTCGGCCGAAATCACCATGTTCAGCGAACGCGACGGGATCTTCAGCACCTTCTGACCGAACAGGTATGTCCCCACCAGCACGATCGGCGTGACCACCCAAGCCACAAAAATCCCGGGCAGCCCCAGCACCAGCAGACGGCCGAACAGAATCTCCGCCCCCAGCAGCACCAGCCCCGTCTTGATGTAGAACTCCGTCAGCACCGCTCCCAGCATCCAGCGCGGCGTACCGATCGTGTTGCTGATCACCAATCCGACCAGCAGCGCCCACAGCGGGTACTCCAGGTTGTACATCTTGACCACGGCGTGCCCCGCCAGCACATACGCCAACACCGCCAGCAGGAACACCACGGGATACGCCCGGAGGAACGCAGCCGCACCGCGCTCGCGGATCTCTTGGGCCACCGCAAAGAGCACCCCCACCAGGAGGAACGCGCCCAACGTCCCGCGAATGTTGTCGACCGTCTTTTCGCCATCCGGCCGCGTGCGGCGGAACGCCTCTCGCGGATCACCGGTCCACGATCCGGGCTTGGCCAGCCACGGCTTCAGCGGGTTCTCGACCGTTAGCTTTGCGCCGGCGGTCGCAGCGGCCACCCGTTGCGCGAAATCGACCGGCAAACGCCACACCACCAGCCCCGTCGACAGTGCCAGCAACAATCCGCCACACCAGAGGGCCCACCAGTCCTCGGACTTCAGCAGCTCCGAACCGCCTTCGCCGGCCGCCGCACCGGAACGGTCGCCTTCATTCGCCTGAGCCTGCTGCGCCCTTTCGTTCGTTTCGCTCATCGGCACGCATCCTTCTCGAAACCTCTCCCGCTCGGCCGTCTCCGCCGGCACGTCCCGGCCGGATATGCTCACTTCCCGCGACCTGCCGCCGCAGGCGTGTGGCTCCAACGTCGCGGAAATGACACATATTGCCGCGAACGCAGCGTTTGCACTAGCATCCCCGGACCGCCGACGATCGGATGCCCCCGTCTCGGGGAACCGGACGCCGCCGCGTACCAACGGTTCGAAACGCTTCGGAGGCCACGCGATGATCGCCCCGCCGCGCCCGGTGGGTAAACGTTGCTTCGCCACCGGTCAAGCGTTTGCTCCGGGCCAGCGCGTGATCTCCGAGTTGATCGAACGGGACGACGGAAGCCTCGAACGACGAGACTACCTGCCCGACGCGTTCCCCGGACCGGGCGACGCGACGATCGGCTACTGGGAGACCCACGTCCCCGATGCGGCGCGGAACCGTCGCCGCTCCACCGAAGAACTGTTCGACTACTTCGAGCGTCTGCACGAACAGGAACAACCGGCCGACGATCGTCTGGTATTCGTGCTGGCTTTACTGTTGCTGCAAAAGAAGCGACTGGTTTTGGACACCGAGGTGTCCGAGGACGGCGAATTCATGACGCTGGTGGGCAGTCAGGGCGAAGGGCCGTATCGCATCCGTTGCGTCGAGCTGAGCGATGAGGAGATCGAAGAGCTGCAACGGACCGTGCTGGCCGTGATCGACGCCGAAAGCGAAGATCCGTCCGCCGCGGAGGCATAGGACACGCCGCCCGGTCTCATGTACGCTCACTCCCGCGACCGGAGGATCATCGGACACCGCGACGGCTCGCACACCGCGTCCCCACCGCCCGGGCAAGGAAGCATGGGCCACACCGCACACCGCCACAACCGCGCATCGTGCCTCACCGCCGGAAGACCACCCGGCCGCCGCCGATCGGCCATGGACCGGGGGCTCTGCGGGCTGCGGGCTCCCGACGGCCCGGCCCCGGCGACGCCACTCCGCGGCCGCGTCTTCGCCCTCGCCGGCATCGCGACAGCCGTGCTGTGCCTGTCGTGCGGCGGCGGCTGTGCCACCCTGTGCGGCTGGCTCGCCGAAGGTCCCGTTTACCGCTACTACGCCCGGATACCACTCGACGCCGACAAGGACCGGATCGTCGCCGCACTGAACGACAACATCGAACCGGTTCAGGCGTGGAGGTGCCGGGGAGCGTCGATCCGCGTGCGTCAGGCCGGGCAGCCTCCGGTGCTGCTGTCGGCGCAGATCGCCGTCGCCCGCCCGCGTCGGTTGCGGCTGGTCGCTTCGCTGCTGGGCCGGGACGAAGTCGATATCGGTTCGAACGACCGCGAGTTCTGGTGCTGGATCCGGCGCAACGATCCGCCGATGGTGCTGACCGGTCTGCACGACAGCCCTGCACGGGCCGCCGCGATTCCCTTCGAACCCGAATGGTTGATGCAGGCGCTCGGCGTGCTTCCCCTCGATCCCACCGAATACCGCCTCGAACATTCGGACGAACAACGCTACGTCTTCCTGGTCGACGATCGGGCCACGCTCGCCGGTGTTCCCGTGTATCGCGTGATGACGGTCGACCTCTTTTCCGGTGTGATCGTCGCCCACACGGTGTACGATCGCCAGGGGCGCGTGCTGCTGCGTGCCCGGTTGACGGACTTCCGCACCGATGAGCGAACGGGCGTGCCTCTGCCGCACCGCGTCGCTCTGGAATGGCCCCCCGCGGGCATCGCGATGTCGATCGGCCTGCGCGAGATCGAGGTGAACCCGACGGAGATCCCCGAATCCGTCTGGCAGCGTCCGCCCGGAGGCGTGCGATGATCGTCGGCCTGGGAACGGACATCATCGAAATCGCCCGCATCGCCGCCATGGTCGACCGACACGGCCGGCTGTTTCTGGAGCGTGTCTACACCCCGAGCGAACGGGAACACTGCCTTCGCCGCAAGCACGCCAACGAAGCACTGGCCGGGCGCTGGGCCGCCAAGGAAGCCGTGATGAAGGTGCTCGGCACCGGCTTCATCCGCGGCATCGGCTGGCAGGACATCGAAATCGTGGCCCAGCGCAGCGGCCGGCCCGTCGTTCGGCTCCACCGAGGCGCCGCCCGCCGCGCACGGCAATTGGGCATCACCGACGTCCTGGTCAGCATCTCCCACTGCCGCAGCTACGCGATGGCCACAGCCATCGGACTCGGCAACGCTCCGCCCCCGCCCGAAGTCCAGCCCGAACGCGACGCCTGACGTTCCCCCGCACGCTCACCTCGGCCGTTTGAAACAATCCCCCCGCGCTGTCACAATCCGTGCGGTTCCGGCGACGCGGAAGAAGCCGCCGCAGTTTGGCGGCCGCTTGGACACGCCATTAGCGCACGACAGCCAGCGGACCTCCAAGGCAGCCGTGCGTTGACCGGATCGCCCGACCCTCCGAACGAGCGGTCTGCGCGCGAACCCGAACGACCGATCGACGCGGATCGGTCGTATCACGGCCGTCGACTTCGACCATTTCCTTGATCCTGCACAGGAGACGCACGCGATGACGGAAATCCGCAGTGGAGCAGTGACGCTGAAGGGCAACCCCGTGGATCTGGCCGGCCCGGAGCTCAAGCCGGGCGAGAAGGCGCCGGACTTCACGCTGCAGAACTCCAAGCTGGAAGACGTCCGGCTGTCCGACTTCGCCGGCAAGACCATCGTGCTGGCGACCGTTCCCTCGCTGGACACGCCGGTCTGCGCTGCCGAAACCAAACGTTTCAACGAGGAACTGGCGGCCCTCGACGGCGTGGTGTCCGTCGTGGCGAGCATGGACCTGCCGTTCGCCCAAGGCCGTTGGTGCCAGGCCGAGAACGTCGACAAGGTCGTCACGCTCAGTGCCCACCGGTGCACGAAGTTCGGCGAAGACTACGGCGTGCTGATCAAGGGCGGCCCGCTGGACCGCTGCCTGGCCCGCGCGGTGTTCGTCATCGGCCCGGACGGAACGATCCGCTACGCCGAATACGTCAAGGAAATCACCGAGCACCCGAACTACGAGGCGATCCTCGCCGCTGCGAAAGAAGCGGTTTCCGCCTGAGCCGACGTGGCCACGCGGACCGCAGAGGGCCGCAATCGCCGGTGGCATCCGCCGCGCTCGTGGACGCACAACGTCGGCGCCACCGTGTGGTGATGCTGTCTCCGCCCGTCAGCGTGCGATCCCGTCGCCGGCGTTTTCCCACATCCACCGAGCACTCAGTGCGAGCCCCTGCAGCGGGAGCGCCCGCTCATACCGTGCCGACGGCAGAAACGAAGCCAGCAAACGCCCCGCCCCGCCGGTGACCACCAG
>RFHO01000507.1 GCA_003696385.1 Planctomycetota bacterium
ACGAAACTGCTTCCCCAGACCGGCCACGTGGTCGATGCCGGATCCAGACCGCACGTCAGCGTGGCGATCCGCCCGCGTCCCGCCCGTCGCACGATCAGCAACGGATCGTCGTTCAACAGGCGAATCAGGACTTCGCTCTGCTCTTCCGGCCGCACCTTCCAGTACGCCAGCACGACCACCGTCGTCAGGCCGCTGCGGTCGTTGCCCCGCAATGGATCGAACACGGGATGATCCCACAGAACCGGTCCGATCAGAAACGCCGTGGGATCGGCGGCTCCCGTCGGTTTCTTCCCCGCGGGAGGCGCTCCGCCGGAATCATCCGACGGCCCCCGAACAAGTGCCCGGCGTTGCAGGATCCGCCCTCCCAGCAGCGGCGGATCACCGGCCGACAGATGACGGTTCGCGTTGCCGGCGTCGGTGTCGCTCCCCAAACTGGTGATCAGCGCTCCACCGCTGAGGACATAACGCCGCAGCCGCTCCACTTCCGTCTCCGTCCACAGCGGGACGTCGCAAACCACCACCGCATCGAACGACGCCAGATCGGTCAGCGGCAACTGGCTGTCGGCGATGACCGTGACGCGATACGGCGAAACCGGCTCGGCCTCTCCCAGCGGCTCCAGAGCCTGCCGGACGAAGAACGCCGAGCGCCGCTGAGGAGGTTCGCCGAAGCGACCGTCCACGATCAACACGCGAGCGGTTTCCTGCACGCGCAGCACCGCGAAAGCCACATTGTCCGCCGGCAGCACGTCTTCGGGCACTTCGGCGCGTAACGGCAACGGACCGGGATCGGAAACGCGGAAGCGGAACACCGCGTCCGCCGTCCCCTCCGCGGGCACGTCCACGCTCGCCGCCGGTTGCCACTGTTCGCCGACCCGCAGTCGTACCGGAACGGCTTTTCGCGGGCGACCGGAATGATTCGCCAGCCGCACCGCGACTTCGGCCGTTCGCCCGGAAAACAGCAGCGGTCGCCGCGCATACCAGTCGACGATCGCCAGGTTCTCCGCGGTCGCCGCCGACACCGGACGCAACGCCACCCCCGCATGCCGTTCCAGGTCTGCCAACAGCGACGCCAGTCTTCGCCGTTCCTCCTCCGACGAGGGCGCCCAGCCGGTGCGCTGAAAGTCGCTGATCACCGTCACGCGACGGTCGAAGCCCTTCGGCGCCTGCCGCAGCAACTGCACCGTCTCGCGCAATGCCGCAAGGACGTCCGCCGTGCCGTAGCCCGGCTTCAACTCTTCGAGCGTCCGCCGCACCAGGGCCGCCGAAGCCACTGCGGCGTCCACCAGCACCAGCGGCCGCCGCGCGTCCAGCCGCACCAGGCACCACCGGTCCGCCTCACCGCCCCGGTCGAGCGTCTCCACCGCCGCGTCCCGCACGTGTGCGAACACGCTCCGACCATCCGCCGCAACGGCCCGAACGCTGAGCGAGCAGTCCACCACCAGCACGTGAAATTGCGGGCGACGGACCGCCCCGCCCGCCGCCGGCGCCTCCCAGTACGGCTGCGCCGTCGCCAGCACGGCGAACGCGATGATCAGACACCGCAACATCAGCAACAGCCACTGCTCCAGCCGCATTCGCCGCGTCTGCCGCTCCGCGGCCAGCCGCAGATACCGCATCGCCCCCCAATCCATCGCGACCGGCCGGCGGCGATACAGCAGGTGTATCAGGATCGGCAGCGCAGCCAGCCCCAATCCGCCCAGCATCACCGGATTGGCGAACCACACGGCCGGCATGCGGATACTCCCCTCAGCGCTTCGCGGGCGTTCCGTCCGCCGCTCACCCACATTCGCTGTCGACGCGGCGCGGCGTGGCCCGACGCACCGAACACCGGGCTCGATGAATGTCCCGAAGGCTCACCGCCCCGCCCCGGCGCGATCCCCGCCTCCCACCACCCGGGCGACGATTTCCCGGTCGAAGTAATTGATGCTCATCCCCGCATCCAGCACGATTCCCTGCGCATTGATTGCGGAAGAACGCGGACTGAGCAGAAAAGCGATCGCAGCGGCGACTTCCTCGGTCTGCACCGCCTGCTTGCGAAGCGTGGCCGCCTCCGCGAACAGATAGCTGTCCACGTAACCGGGAATGCCCGCCGAGGCCGACGTTTTCAGCAATCCCGGACAGACCGCGTTGAACCGCACGCGGGAAAACTCCGAGAACGATTTGGCGAGGAAACACAGCGCCGAATCCAAGGCCGCCTTCACCGGCGCCATGAACCCGTAGTTTTCCGCAGCCATGCGGGTGGTCGAGATCGACACGGTCACCACGCTGCCACACTCCGGGTCCAGCACATCCTTCAGCGCATTGGAGACGGCGATCAACGAGTAACAGGACACGTCGACCGACTGCAGAAAGGCCTCCCGCGGCGTTTCGTGAAACGGCTTCCATCCGCCGCTGTAATCGGCGAACGCGATCGAATGCACCAGCCCGTGCAGCTTCCGCGTTCCTCCGGTCCGCTCCAGGTATCCCCGCACTTGCGAGGCCAGCGCATCGATCTGCGTCTGGTCTTCGACGTCGCACACGAACACCGGAGTGTCCGGAAACAGCGTTTCGGCCGCCCGTCGGCGGGCCTCACTGCGGACGCTCAGCAGAACGTCCGCGCCCGCTTCCTGCAGCACGCGGGCCGCATGCGCGGCCACGCTCTTGCGATTGGCCACGCCCATCACCAGTACGGCGCGATCGCGCAGTCGCAGGAAATCGTCCACGGTCAAGTCATTCCTTTCCACTGGCCGGAGCCGTCCGCTCCGAACGGCGCACCGCACCCGTCACCGCAA
>RFHO01000508.1 GCA_003696385.1 Planctomycetota bacterium
CTCTGGAGCTGTTCGACACCCCGGAGATTCCCCACGTGCTGAGCGAATGCCGGCGTGTCCTGAAACCCGGGGGACGTCTGGGTGTGCTGTCGCTGTCCAAGGACGGTCCGCAGGGCGTGGCGGTCAAGGTCTACGAGTGGACGCACCGGCATCTGCCCAATCTGCTGGACTGTCGGCCGATCCACGTTCGGGCCACCATCGAGGCCGCGGGCTTTCACATCGAACACGCCGAGATTGATCACATGTGGGTACCGGTCGAAATCGTCGTTGCCCGCGCATGAGTGCACGGCATCGAACCGCCACCGCCGGGGAGAAGCAGGCGCTGGGCCGCCCGCCGGGGCAGGCCGGCGGCGCGCGACGGGCCGTGATCATCCGATCGGACGCAGGCGGTTCCACAGGCGTTCCAGCCGCACGGGAGAGACCTTCACCGCGGTCCCCAGCGGTTGCGCGAACAGTGAGACGCGGTACTCTTCCAGCATCCACCGGTACTCGACCAACTGCGGGTCTTCGATACCGAGACTCTTCAGGCGTGCCTGGCGTTGCCGGAAACGTTCCTCGAACGGCCGGTACTGCTGCAGCAGTCGGCGATCCCGGCCCGCTTCGCCCGCGGCGACCTTGTCCAGCCGGTAGCGGATCGCGCGGAAATACCGCGGGAATTGCTGGAGCCAGCCCCAGGGCGTTTCGGTCAGGAAGCCTTCGGCCACCAGAGCCGCGATCTGTGTGCGGACGTCTTCGACCGTCGGGGCGAACAGCGTCCGCTTGGAAGCGGCCAGTTCCTCCAACCGGACGACCGCCTGATGATAGGCCGGCAGCAGTTGCGTGATCAGCCCGGCAACCTCTTGCACGGCGACCGGCAGCCGCTGGTCCCCGGTTTGCAGGCGAGCTTCGAAGCGCGTCCGGCTGCGAGGGACTTTGCCGTCGTGCAGGTAGGCACGCTGCACGATCAGTTCCTCGAGTGTCCGCTCGAGGCGCCCGGCGTCCGGCAGACCGACGGCCTGCAGCTTCAACCGCGACCAGTTGGGTAAAGTCTGGACCGCTCCGCCAACCTGCCTGCGGCGAATCAGCCAGTACAGCCGCCGCACACCGCGAAGCGTCTCGCGGCCGGCACGCGCTTCGCTGTCCAGCAACCGCAGCGAGACGGAATCGCCGCGGTCGAGCAAGGCCGGAAAGACGGTCACCTGCGAATCGCCGAGCTGGCGGCCGACGGATTCCGGCAGCTCGTCCCATTCCCACTCGGTGATTCCGTCGCGGTGCCACTGCGGGTCGTCGGGTTGCGCGGCCGCAGCTTCGCGGGCCACCGAAGCGAGGGATCGACGCAGCGCCTCCAGATCGCGACCGCGTCCCAGGGTCTGGCCATCGGCGTCGACCACTTCGATGTTCCATCGGAGGTGTTGCGGCAGCGTGTCGAGCCGGAAATCCTCCGGCCCCACGGGGACACCGCCGATCTGCTGCAACGCGGTGGCGACGACCTGCAGGAAATCGCCCTCGCCGAATCGCAGCGAGCGGGCGATCTGTCTGGCTGTGTCCGGAGCGGGCACGAAGTGCCGACGCAGCGCTTTCGGCAGGCTCCGGATCAGGGCCGTGACGTTCTCTTCCAGCAGGCCGGGAACGAGCCATCGGAGCAGGCGTTCGTCGAGTTGTCCGAGTGCCTCCACGGGGACGCGAAGCGTCAGACCGTCTGCGTCTTCGCCCGGTTGAAACGCATACGAAACCGGCAGCCGCAGATGTTGCACGGCGACCGCGTCGGGAAACGCCTGCTCGGGTGCGTCGTCGGACGTCCGCCACTGAGCGGGATCCAGCATCAAGGCCCGCTTCTGTTCGTCGGTCGCCCGCCGTCGCCACCACGTCCACAACTGGCGTGAGTCGCAGACGTCCGACGGGATCCCGCGGTCGTACATCGCGAAGAGTTCTTCCTCGGAGGGCAGCGGCTGCTGCTGCCGCAGTTTGGCTCGGGCCTGCTCCAGCCGCTGGATCACCTCGCGGTTGTGCGCCAGAAACTCGAAATCGCGATCCATCCGGTCGGCGACCAGTCCCTCGCGGATCATGAGCTGCCGGGACGTCTCCGGATCGATCGGAACGTAACGGACAAGCCGGCGCGGCACGATCGTCAGGCCGAACAGCGAAACACGTTCGTACGCCATGGCCGTGCCGCGTTTGCGCGACCAGTGCGGTTCGCTGTACTGACGGCGCACCAGGTGCCCGGCCAGCGGCTCGATCCAGTCGACATCGATTTCCGCCACCGTTCTCAGGTACCGCCGGCTGGTCTCCACCAGTTCGCCCGCCATGACCCACGCCGGACGGCGATCGAACAGGCCGCTGCCCGGCCACAGAAAGGCGGCTCCGCCGGCGGCCACCGCGTATTCGTGCGTGCGTCCCCGTTGAGCGACATTCGCCAGCAGCCCGGTGAGCAGCGCGCGATGAATGGCGGCATAATCGTTTCGCCGCTTGCCGGGCTTCCAGCCCAGTTCGCGGACGATCTCGAGCAACTGGCGATAGATGTCTTCCCATTCGCGCAGCCGATTGTACGACAGAAAATTCTCGCGGCAGGCCCGGCGGAGCTGACTGCGCGACAGCTTTGCCTTCAGGTTCTGGAAGAAGTCCCACAGCTTCAGGTAGCCGAGGAAGTCCGAACGTTCATCGGCGAACCGCTGATGTGCGGCGTCGGCTGCCGCCTGCCGTTCCAGCGGCCGTTCGCGCGGGTCGCGCACTTCCAGGC
>RFHO01000091.1 GCA_003696385.1 Planctomycetota bacterium
GGAACACAATGAGAAAGTTCTGGTGTGGCCGGATCTGGTCTACACCGAATTGATCTGCATGATTGCGATTTCGGCAGTGCTGATTTTCTGGGGTATCGCACTGCAGGCGCCATTGGAAGAGCCCGCGTCCTCCGCGAAAACACCGAACCCCTCGAAAGCGCCGTGGTATTTTCTCGGCCTGCAGGAGATGCTGGTCTACTTCGACCCGTGGTTGGCCGGTGTCGTTTTGCCGAGCCTGATCATCGTCGGATTGATGGCCATCCCATACATTGACTTCAACAAAAAGGGCAATGGGTACTACACATTTGAGGAACGCAAGTTGTCGGTAACGCTGTTCCTGTTCGGGTTCATTCCGATGTGGGTCAGCATGATCATCCTGGGGACATTTCTGCGCGGTCCCAACTGGAACATTTTCGGCATCTATGAGTTCTGGGACGTGCACAAGCTGGAGGCGCTCAACAACGTCAACCTTTCGGAGTATTTCTGGTTGAAATGGAGTGGCGTCGGCTATCTGCCCAGCTATGCGAACTCGGACCCACAGTGGAAAAAGGTTGCGGTCATTCTGTTACGGGAGTCGCCGGGCATCGTGGCGATCCTTCTGTACTTCTTTGCCTTGCCGCCTGCGCTGGCGCTGATCCCGTTCTTTCAGAACCTGTTCATGAGGATGGGATTCATTCGGTACATGGTGTTCGCGAACCTTCTGTTATGGATGGCCGCGCTGCCGGTGAAGATGCTGTTGCGGTGGTCGATGAATCTGAAATACATCATCGCCATACCGGAATGGTTCTTCAATGTATGACGTTCCAGGGGGAAGCACCTGGCGAGGTGTGAACAGCTGAGACCGGGGACTTGGCAAGGGCGCGTGGGCAGGTCGAAAGCGTGCTGATTGCCCGCAGCAAGAACGCCGCAGGAAGAAAGCGAAAGTGTTGGACCAATCATGCCGGCATCAGACCGATACCTTCGCGATCTGAAGTTGATGCACAAGATCTTCTGTGCCAGCTCCGTGGTGCTGTTCGTCGCCACAATCTGGATGATGGCTGCCGATCATGACGACGAGTGGCGGCTGATTCAGACGATCTTTGACGAGATCGAGGCGGCGAAGCTGGCGAAAGCCGAGGTGGAAGCCAAGGTCCGGGCTGCCGGGAGCGCCGAGGGGTTCGACAGGAAGATCGCGGAACTGCAACGTCAGATCGAGGAGAAACTCGAACAGATCGAGACGGCGGAAACGGGAGTTCCGGCGCTTCGAAAAGAGTTGCAGCTGGCGCAGGCGAAGCTCGACGCACTTGATCGTCGGGTGCGGGAGGAGCGCGCGATTCGAGATGTGAAGCGGGCCAATTACGATCTCGGCATTCGCGACGGATTGCCGGCGGACGAACTGGAGAGGTTGTTGGCGGAGTTCGAGGCGGCTCAGCAGTTGGTCGAATCGTTGGAGCGGCAGCGTGAGGAGGCGGATGCGGCTGTCAAGAAGAAACAGGCCGAAGTGGACGCAAAGTTGGCCGAGGTGGCTGCATTGGAGGCCGAGTTGAAAAAACTGCGGGCCGAAGTGGACCGGCTGGAACGGGCCCGCGATGATCTGAAGCCGGAGAGCTGGATCAAGAAAGCAAAGCGGGAAATCATGACATGGCCGATCATTGACGGTTTCAATTCCCCGCACAGGATCCAGCAGGACTGGCTGCCGGACCTCAAGCAGACCTTGGGGATGGCGAAGACGGATCGTTTCGACCGTTGTCGGACGTGTCACCTGGGGATCGATCGTTTTGGGGCGGGCAATGTGCCGGACTTCCCGTTTGGTGAGGTGGCGTCGGACAACCCGGACGACTGGGTTCGGCTGAACAAGTTCCCGCATCCATACGCATCGCATCCGCGCCCCGACCTTTATCTGACGGCGAGCAGTCCGCATCCACTGTCGAAGTTCGGGTGCACGGGGTGTCACGAGGGTCAGGGATCTGGGACGAGTTTTCAGAACGCGTCACACAGCCCCAATGATCCCGTGGAGGAAGAGGAATGGCATGAGCGTTACGGATACTTCCACAATCACTTCTGGGAGTTTCCGATGTATCCGAAGCGGTTCCGGGAGTCGGCGTGCCTGCGGTGCCATCATTCGGTCGTTGAGCTCGGTGTGAATCCGCGGTTCGGGCCGACAGCGCCGAAGGTCTATCGGGGCTGGCAGCTGGTGCGTACGTACGGGTGTTTCGGATGTCACGAAATCAACGGCTACGACGGAACGCGCAGTATCGGGCCGGATCTGCGCTTGGAGCCCGCAACGGAAGAAGAGCGTCGGGCGGCCGAGGCGGATCCCGGGCAGCGGCCGGGCAAGATGCGCAAGGTCGGGCCCAGCTTGAGGCATATCGCGCAGAAGACCAGCGAAGCGTTCATCGTGCATTGGACACGGAATCCCGCGGGATTCCGCCCGAGCACGCGGATGCCTCGGTTTTTCGACTTGACGAATCAGCAGGATCAGCTCGCACAGCGACTGATGCCCGTCGAAGTAGCGGCAATTGCACGATACCTGATCGACCATTCGGAGTCGGTCGAGCTGCTGGCTCCGCGCAAGGGGTACCAGCCGGATCCGCAACGTGGAGCCCAATTGTTCGCGCACCGCGGCTGCCTGGCGTGCCACTCGTACGACAGCAACGTTGCCAAGGGTATCACGGCGGACTTTGGCCCGGATCTGTCTCGCATTCATGAGAAGCTGTTGCCCGGCGAGGACGGGTTCCGGTGGCTGTACACGTGGCTGCGCGATCCGACACGCCATCATCCCAGAACGCGGATGCCGAACCTGTTCCTCGAGCCGGAGCTGCAGAATGGAGTGTACGTGGACCCGGCCGCCGACATTGCCGCGTACCTGCTGCGCCATCAGCCGGAGAAGGTTCCGTTCCCGCAGAGCGCCGTGGATGAAAGCGCATTGGATGAGTTGGTCCGACTGTTTCTGGGCAAGGCTACCACGCGGGCTCGGGTCGAGCAGACGATGGCGGAGCGCAAGTTTGCGGATCCGGGGACCGAGGTGAAAGGTGACGAGATCGAGCTGGTGCCACCGCAGCCTGGCGAGGTCAGTGATGAGCAGTGGCTGGCCATGCGGCTGAATTACGTCGGACGTAAGACAATTGGTCGCTATGGTTGCTTTGGCTGTCACGATATTCCGGGATTCGAAAAGGCGCGACCGATCGGCACGTCGCTGCAGGACTGGGGACGGAAGGATACGACCAAGCTCGCTCTGGAGCACATTGAACAGTACCTGGACGAACACGGTGAGGCCAACGGAGAGTCCACGCGCGAACGCGTCGAGCGGGCATTAAAGAAAGCACGCTCGAACACGTTTCGATCGGAGGAGGAGCGCGAACGGGAGCTGACGATTGCGTATTTCTATAGCAGCCTGATTCACCACCAGCGCGCCGGTTTTCTGTGGCAGAAATTGCGTGCACCGCGGAGCTACGACTATCGGAAGACCGAGACCAAGGGATATGACGAGCGGCTGCGGATGCCCAAATTCCCGCTGAAACAGGACGACATCGAAGCAATCGCGACGTTCATCCTCGGGTTGGTGGCAGATCCGCCCGATGAGCAGTACGTCTATCGGCCCACTCAGCGGATGGCGGATCAGATCGAAGGCGAGCGACTGCTGCAGAAATACAACTGCCGCGGATGTCATATGACGGAGCTGCCGGAGGTGGTCTATGGGGTCGATCTCGATCAGATCCACGAGACGAATTTGGCACCGGCCGACCACCCGGAAGCACTGGAGTGGCTGTTGAAGCTCAAGCCGCCACGTCCGGCGCTGACAGGTGAAAAACGGGTGTTCACGGTAGAGGGTGAGAAGGTCGAGTTGCCGATCATGACCTTCCGGGGCCTGTTGTACTTCTTCGATCCGGAAGAGGATCCGGAGTTCCAGGAGTATTCTTTCGATCTTTGGGAAACGCTGGACGTGGCAGGTAAACGCGTCCTGCCGGCCACGAAGATGCTCGTGCCGGCTTCACAGTTGGTGGAGATTCGGCCTGCGGACGGTGGACGGTTCGCCGAATGGCTGGTGGAGCGGCTGATGGAGTCCGGGCCGGCCCAGGGCAATCGGTTTCTGGCATGGCAGATGGCTCCTCCGCCGTTGTATCTGGAGGGCCCGAAGGTCCAGACGTCGTGGCTGTACCAGTTTTTGAGGGAGCCGGAACGGATTCGGTACACGACCGTCCTCAGGATGCCGCGCTTCAACATGAGCGACGCCGAAGCACGGACACTGGCGAATTACTTTGCTGCGATCGACGGTGCCGATTATCCGTACCAGGAAGTCGAACAACGTCGGCCGGAGTACTTGGCGGCGGCCGAGCAAAGATTTCGCAAGCGTCATCCGGGGCGACCGCAATCATACCTGAAGGAGGCGTGGGACACCCTGAACGCGCCGTTGTGTATCAAGTGTCATTCGGTCGGCGGTCGCAAGTATCAGGCCAGCGATCCGAAGAAGGACGTCCATGCCCCGGACCTCAACCGGGTGCATGCTCGCATCCGGAGCGAGTGGTTGAACGTGTGGTTGTTCAATCCGCGGTGGATCACGCCATATACGTCCATGCCGGCTCCGTTCCCACGGGGACAGAAGCAATTCGAGCCGTTGTTCGACGGCGATGCCTACGATCAGACACTCGGTGTACGGGATGCTCTGTTGAACTACGTCCGTCTGATGGAGGAGTTCGGTCCGGCAAGACCGGCCGTGGCTGCTGACGCAACGAAACAGGAGACTACGAACCCATGAGGCAGCACATCTGGCCAATCTGCGTGTTGCTCGTGTGTGGAATGTGGTGGGGGTTGTCCGGTTGCGGTGGTGGCGCGTCGACCGTGCCGAAGGTCGTGGTGCGGCCAGCGCAGGAAGAAGCGGGCTCACCGAAAGGCAACGAACCGCAGGCCAAGGACAAAACCTCCGGGACGGAACAAGAGCCGGTCGCCGGCGGGGTTGGTACCTTGCGGGGGCGGTTCATCTTCGACGGTGAGCCGCCACAGTTGCCACCGCTGGTCACAAAAGGCAATGCGCCAAAGGACAAGGAAGTCTGCGCGGCGGAAATGGACATTCCGGACGAATCGCTGATCGTCGATCCGCAGACGCACGGAATCAAGAACGTGTTCATTTACCTTGACCGCGCGCCGAAGGGGGACTACCCGAAACCCTCGCAGCCGTTCCGGTTCGATCAGAAGAACTGCATTTTCACGACACACGCGATGATCGTCCGCGTGGGAGTGCCGGTGTTGATCCTGAACAGCGATCCAATTGCCCACAATACCCACACGTTTCCCCGGCGGAATGAGGCGCTCAACCAGCTGCTGAAGCAGAACGACCAAAAAGGGGTGCCGTTGGTCTACACGCGTCCGGAGTCGGTCCCCGTGGAGGTGAAGTGCGACCTGCACGCATGGATGCGGGCGTTTCAACTCCCGCTGGACCATCCATTCGGTGCGGTCAGCGCAGCCGATGGGTCGTTTGAAATCAGGGATCTGCCATCCGGTAAGTACGCTTTCAAAATCTGGCATGAACGGGCAGTGGGAGGCTTCCTGAATCGGCGGTTTTCGGTGACCGTGAAACCCGGTGAAAACGAGCCGCTGGAAATCAAGTACCAGGCGTCCGACTTCGGGCTGTAGTGCCGGAAATGGCGGGTTAACGGTCGGGACGGCGCTGGCACGTGTTGCACGAGGTCAGGAAAAGTGGTTGCGCGCAACTGTTTACTCGGATTGACGATAGTGGCATTGCTCGGCTGCGACCTCAGTCGAGTGGCGCCACCGCCCGAGGCGGTGTTTGCCCCGGACGAACGCATTGACGATTTGGTACGTCAAGCGCGGCGGCCAGTCGTCGAGATGGTGACCGAGCGATTCGGGACGCCGAATCGGTTGGTCGCCTGGGAAGCATTGCCGGTCGACTATGGTGTTCTGGAAGGCCGCGTGGTGGAGGCGTATCCGGAAACGGATGGAACCTGCTGGCGGCTGAAGGTGGAGCTGGACGCGGTGCCGGAGTTTCCGAAGGACTGGCCCGCGCCGTTGTTGCAGGGGGTTGCCGTCGCGTTTCTGTCTTTTGGGGGGAAGCCGGTTTCGGCAGGTGGCCTTGTCGACGAGGGTGAAAACCGCGTTGGGCTGACCGTACAGCGATTCGATCCGGGCACCGGCGTGCTTGAGCTTGCGCAACGGCTGGGCAGTCCGCCTTCCGCCGGGGATCGGCTGCGGCTGGTGGGACACAAACTGCAGCGGGGGCGGGTCGCATACATGCGACACTGCGTTCACTGTCATGGTGTCGCAGGGGACGGGAACGGCCCGACGGCGCCCTACCTGAATCCGCGGCCCCGTGATTATCGCCGTGGTATCTTCAAATTCACGTCGACGGGGCCGAATGAGCGGCCGACGCGGGACGACCTGAAGCGGACGATCCGGCAGGGCATTCCGGGGACGTACATGCCGTCGTTCTTCCTTTTGGACGATGGGGACGTGGAGGCGATCGTCGAGTATGTTCGGTTCCTGGCGATGCGCGGCGAGTTTGAGCGGCGTCTGGTCGACGAACTCATTCTGGACTACTCGACGGAGGCCGTGGCCCAGCGCGTCGATGCGGGGGAAGAACGCTCGGACATTCTCGACGAACTGGAGACATTTCTGCGGGACGAGTTGCCGGAAACAGCGGCATTCGAGGTGGAGCGGATCGCAAACGCCTGGCGGCGGGTGGAACGACCGGAAGCGCTGGTCGTTCCGAAGACGCCGCGGACGCCGGACACTTTCGAATCGCGGGCCCGTGGCCGTAAGCTGTTTCTCAGCAAGACGCTGAAATGCGTAGATTGTCATGGGCCGACGGGCCGGGGCGACGGACCGATGACGGAAGACTATCAGTTGAATACGGCGACCAACGAGTATTATCCGTTTCCGGGGCTGGTGGATGCGTGGGGGCATCCGATCCGTCCGAGGAACCTGACGCGAGGAATCTATCGCGGTGGTCGCCGACCTCTGGATATCTATCGTCGGATTTATGTAGGCATCAAGGGAACGCCGATGCCTTCTTCGGCGGCTGCATTGAACGAGGAACAGATCTGGGATCTGGTCAACTATGTGTTGAGCATTCCCTACGAGACGGCGGATACGCGTCGGCAACTGGATGCGGTGGCGGCGCAACTGACCGCGTCGGAGAAGTGAGAGCGGCGAGCGTTCCGTCGGGATTCGGGCTTGTGAGCAGTCTTTGCCGCAACTGGCAAGGAGCGTGACGTGCGAAACTTCTGGTGCCTGTTTTTCACCGTATGGCCCATCGTCGCGGTGGGAACGTTTGTGATCGCTCCGGCGATGGGATGGTGGTTTCCGACCGATGCCTACTCAACGCTCGGTCAGCAGATTGACGACCTGTTTTATCTGATCCTCACGATCGTCGGCGTCGTGTTCATTGGCACGCACATCGCGTTGGGCTACACGCTGTGGAAGGGGTCGCAGGATCCGAATCGGCGGTCGTGGTTCACGCACGGAAGTCATACGCTCGAGGTCATCTGGACGATCGTTCCGGCCGGCATCCTGCTGTTCATCGCGTTGTATCAGATGGACGTTTGGCGGATGTATCGAGTGCAGTCGGCATTTCCAGAGGACCTGCTGGAGGTGGCGGAGGTGACGGCTCGGCAGTTCGAGTGGCGGATCCGATATCCGGCACCAGGGCGGCCGCTGCAGCTGAAGCCGCAGAAGGGGGACGTGTATGCCGTGAACGATCTGCACGTCCCGGTGAACCGTCCGGTGCTCATCCAGTTGCGGACGATGGACGTGCAACATTCGTTCTTCGTGCCGTCGCTGCGTGTGAAGCAGGACGCCTTGCCAGGCCAGGTGATTCCGGTGTGGTTCGAGGTTACCAAGCCGGGCATTTACGATCTGACGTGCGCGGAGTTGTGTGGTTGGGGCCACTACAAGATGCGCGGTCGGGTCGTGGCGGAAGCGGAAGAGGACTTTCGTGCATATCTGCAGCGGTTGGCGGCGGAACAGGCTTACGACGGCGTGACGCCGATAGAAACCGCGTTGTCGCACGCGGAGAAAAGGCAGAACGAAGAGTGAGGTGGTGTCATGGCGGCTCAGGCGGGTGCACATGCAGCGGGCCAGCACGGGCATGGTGAGCATGCACACGAGTTGAGCTTCGTGCGCAAGTACATCTTCTCCACGGACCACAAGGTCATCGGCATCCAGTTTCTGATTACGACTCTGTTGATGCTGATGGTTGGCGGCGCGCTGGCCTTGGGCGTCCGGTGGCAAATCGCGTATTCATGGCAAACGATGCCAATTGTCGGGAAGTGGCTGTTCGGTGAGCAGGGGGGGCAGATCTCGCCCGAGTTTTACACGATGCTGTTCACCATGCACGCGACGGTGATGATCTTTCTGGTGATCATCCCCATCCTTGCGGGGGCGTTCGGGAACTTTCTGATTCCGCTGATGATCGGCGCAGACGATATGGCGTTCCCTACTCTGAACATGCTCTCCTACTGGTTCATGTGGCCGGCGATCATCTGCTTCGGACTGAGTTTCCTCTTCGATGGGGGACCCGCGGCGGGATGGACGTCGTATCCCGTGTTGTCGGCGATTGCGGAGGCGGCACCCGGCTCCGGGATGGCCCAGACGATGTGGCTGCTGGGGCTCACCTTCGTGGGGGTCTCGTCGATGATGGGGTCGGTCAATTACATGACGACGATCATCAACATGCGGGCCCCCGGCATGACGTTGTTTCGTATGCCATTGACGATCTGGGGAATGTTCATCACGGCGATCCTGCAGGCGTTTGCACTGCCGGTTCTGACTGCTGCCGGTTTCATGCTGCTGTTCGATCGGTTGCCGTTTTCGATCCATTCGTGTTTCTTCATTCCGAACGATCTGATCATCAACAACGCGGAGCCGACCGTCGGGGGAGGGCAGCCGCTGCTCTGGCAACACCTGTTCTGGTTCTATTCCCATCCGGCGGTGTACATCATGCTCTTGCCGGCGATGGGGATGGTTTCGGACATGCTCGCGGCGATGGTTCGCAAGCCCATTTTCGGTTACCGGCCGATGGTCTACTCGATGGCGGCGATTGCCGGTCTGGGGTTCATCGTTTGGGGACACCACATGTTCACCAGCGGCATGAATCCCGCGCTGGGCATGACGTTCATGACTTCGACGATCATGATCGCGCTACCATCGGCGGTCAAGGTGTTCAACTGGATCGGGACCATATGGGGAGGCAAGGTGCGGTTCAACACGGTCACACTGAACTGTATCGCCTTCGTGACGATGTTCATCGTGGGCGGATTGAGCGGCATCTTCATGGCGGCCGTGCCGGTCGACATCTACATCCATGATACGTATTTCATCGTGGCGCACTTCCACTATGTGCTTTTCGGGGCGACATTGTTCGGGGTGTTCGGCGCGATCCATTACTGGTTCCCGAAGATGTTCGGCCGGATGATGAACGAGACGCTCGGGAAGTGGCACTTCCTGCTGAGCTTCATCGGCTTCAATGGCGCGTTCTTCCCGATGCATCTGTTGGGGATCGCGGGCTTTCCGCGGCGGTATGCCGAGCCGTGGATTCATCCGTATCTGGAGCATCTGTTGCCGATGAACCGGTTCATCACGATCTCCGCGATCGTGATGGGTTTTGCACAGTTTCTGTTGTTGGCGAATTTTGCGTACAGCATGTTTCGTGGGCCAAAGGTCGGACGCAACCCATGGAAGGCCAACACGCTGGAGTGGTTTGCACCGTCGCCGCCAGGGCACGGAAATTTTGACGTGCAGCCGGTGGTGTTTCGAGGGCCGTATGAGTATTCGTCGCCGTTGGTGAAGGACCGGGACTATCTGATGCAGACGGAGTATCTGCCGCGTCGAGAGGAGCGGCCGACTGAGCAGCCACAGCCGCAGCCAGCGTGAGTCAGCGTGGTTTCTGATGGGCTGGGGTGAAGTGGGAAGGCAACACGTTCGGCAGGCGGCGGGGACGCAGTGGATCATGGGCGCAAGACCGGTATCTGGCCGGTCGCGTCGGATGGGTAAAGGCGGAGGCGGGCGCGGGACGGTATGAGTGCAATGCTGTGTGTTCAGCTTCGGTATGATCGGCGCGCGGCATGGTTGCACCGTTTGTGTGTGCTCGCGACGGTGACGGCGTTGCTGCCCATCGCGGTGGGTGCGTTGGTGACCACTGAGAAGGCGGGAATGGCCTTTGCGGACTGGCCGACCTCGGACGGGTATTCCTTGTGGTCGTATCCGTGGCTGCGGTCCGCGGGTGACAAGTTCGTGGAGCACGGGCACCGCATTGCAGGGGCCTTGGCAGGTTGTGTCGTTCTGGCGTTGGCACTGGCGGCGTGGTCATGGGAGCGACGTCGGTGGGTCCGGTTGTCGGTATATGGGCTGTTGGGCGCGGTGGTCGTTCAGGGAGTGATCGGGGGACTACGCGTGCGCTTGAATGCGCAGGCCGTGGCGATGCTGCATGCATTGTTTGCGAACGTGGTGCTGACGGGGTGCTTGCTGGTGTCGTTGGCAACAAGTCGCTGGTGGTGCGTGGAGGGGGGACCTGTCCGGCAGGGCGTGGGATGCACCATTTCGCAAATGGTGGCGGCGGTTGCTTTGGCTGTCGGCGTCGCTGTGCAGTACGGTCTGGGCAGTGTGTTGCGTCACTTCGGCGGCTTCCTGCATGAGCACGTGGTGCTTGGGCTGGGGGTGTTCGCGCTTGGACAGGGGGTGGCGTGGAAGTGTCTGCGGAGTGGCGGTGCGGCTTGGGTACGTCGGTTTGGCTTCGTATTGGCGCTGCTGTTGGGCGTACAAGTGGTGCTGGGCGGCGCGACGTATGTGAGCCGGTTTGGTTTGCCGGCGCTCGGGTGGGTAGCCGTCATTGGATCGGTTTCCAGTCGGTTGTTTCCGACGCTGCATACGTGCGTTGGAATTGTGCTGGTGGCAACGGTGGTCAATCTCGTGATCTGCCTGTGGGCCAGTTCACGTGAGGGGATGTCGTGGGGAACCTTGCGCGACACCTATGGTGACGTGGGGGCGACGGCGAGCGGAAGGGTGCCGTGATGCGAGCGGGAGTGGCGTTTGGAGAACGGGTGAGTGGCGGGCGGGTTCGCGCGCCGGCGCTCGGTCTGCGCCAGCGCTGCTCCGCATATGTCGAGGTTGCGAAGCCACGCATCACGTTAATGGCGCTTTTCGCGGTGGTCGTAGGGTACGTAGTCGGTTCGCAGGGCCGATGGGATCTGCGTGCACTGGCGAACGTGTTTGTAGGACTGGCGGCGGTAGCGACGTCGTGTCACGTCCTGAATCAGTGGATCGAGCGGGCTATCGATGCACGCATGCGGCGCACATGGCATCGGCCGTTGCCGACGAGGCGTCTGCATCCGCGAGAGGCGCTGGCATTCGGGCTGGTCAGTGCAGTGTTTGGGTTGCTGTGGCTGATGTTGCAATGTCCGACGGTGACGGTCCTGTTGGCAGCCACGACTTTAGTGACCTACGTCGGCATTTATACGCCGCTGAAGAGACGAACGCCGCTGTCGGTGGTCGTTGGGGCGGTTCCCGGGGCATTGCCGCCGGTCATCGGGTGGAGCGTCGGCGGGGATTTGAACGCGGTGACGGCGGCATTGTTTGGAATGCTGTTCCTGTGGCAGGTGCCGCATGTGATGTCCATCGCATGGCTGTACCGTAACGACTATCGTACCGGAGGTCTTCGGATGATACCCGCCGATGGTGGGTGTCCGGAGTGTGTGGGTTGGGTGTCGGTGGTGTACTGCGTCGCACTGTTCGGCGTGTCACTCCTTCCTCGCTGGTTTGGAGTGGCGGGGGAGCTGTATGTGGTGGCGGCCGCGGTGACGGGAATACAGTATGCGATCGCCGCCTTGGCATTTGCCTGCGGGCCTTCCGATGGAAGAGCCCGAATGCTGTTGCGTAGTTCGTTGTGGTACCTGCCGGTGGCCTTTGGGTCGTTGGCACTGGAGCACATCTGGTGGCTCGTACCGTAGGTCGCACCGCCGAACGACAGCGGAGCGGCGGAGTGGCATTCCGGCGACGCCGGTATTCGGGTGCGGCTGCGTTTTCAGTGGCTGCGCCGTGGTCGGTGAGTGGGGACGTTTGGGCAGCAGTTTCGGCGGATGCGGGCCCCGGAACGCTCATGGATGTGCAGAAGGTAAGCGGGACGACGCTGCGAAATCAGTGGGACAGTTTGAAATGACACTTGCGGTCTGCTGATCCGGCAGGAAATCGCGGGGTCACCGAGTTCGTCACGTTTGGATTGCGGAATAGAGACAGTCATGTCACACGCGACTCATTCGACGCATTCACATCCATCGGCCGTGCGGATGGGGCTTGGGATCCCCAATTCCAAGCTGTGCATGTGGCTGTTTCTGGGCACGGAGATCATGTTCTTCACCGCCTTCATCGGCAGCTACATCGTGCTGCGGATGGGATCGCCGGGTTGGCCGACCGATCCGCATGTGACGCACATCAATGTGCGGCTGGGGGGCTTGAACACCTTCGTGCTGATCTTCTCCAGCTACCTTGTGGTGGTGGCGCACGAAGCGATGAGCAAGCGACAATTCGATCGCGCGCGGAGGGCGATCCTGGGCACGTTGCTGGCTGGGTGTGTGTTTTTGGGAATCAAGGCGATCGAGTACTACGGCAAGTATTCGCACGATCTGTTGCCGGGCCACGTGGCGGAAACACCGGATGCGGCGATGCGAAAGGCGGTCCGTGAGCTGCGGGAGGCACGCAGGGCGTGGTTGGACGCGCTGGAACCGGGCGACGAAGTGGAAAAAGTTCGTCTGGAGCGCGCACGTAGTGCCGGTAGCAGCGCCGACGCATCCAGCGAGCATGCTTTGTTCGTGAAGTTCGATCGCGCCGTCGAGGAGCTGGCGGCGCAGGTGAAGGCGGAGCGTATCACGCTGGCGGACGTGCAGCGTCGCGTTCGGGAGCTGAAGGAGGGAGAGGGTATCGGCGAGTGGTTGGGGGGTGTCCACGAGCCGCATCCAGTGTTGTACGGAAACCTGTTTACATCGTGTTATTTTCTGATGACCGGGTTTCACGCGCTGCACGTGGTGGTGGGAATGCTGTTGTGGGCGATCGTGCTGAGTGCCAAAAGCCTGGAAGGATGGCATGAGTATGTCGAGAACAGCGGGCTTTACTGGCACTTTGTGGACCTGGTGTGGATCTTCCTGTTTCCGTTGATCTATATCGTTTGAGTCGCTCGGAACATGCGAACGGCGCTACCGTCGACACGTACGGATGCGCCTCCGGCGCGACGGTGGAGCTGGGGACGCGAGCTGCGTGCAACGGTCGCGGGGTGTGAAAGGGTCGTGCGATGAAGGCTGACCATACGGTAGAAGAGCATCAGGCACCCTATGGATTCATATTCGGATTGCTGTGCGTGTTCACGGCGGTTTCCTGGCTGGCCGATGAGTTGAAGGGGTTCGGCCTGCTGACGAACTGGTATGTGATCGCGGTAATCGTCATGGCGGTGGCGGCGGCGAAGGCGATGTGCGTGATGCTCTACTTCATGCACCTGAAGTTCGAGCAGAACTGGAAATACGTCCTGCTGGCGCCGACCATCATTCTTGCGGTGGGGATTCCGCTGGCGCTGCTTCCGGACATCGGTTTGCACTATTACGTCGTTGCGGATCGGCCGGCAGTCGCTGCGGATGTCGTGGGCCATGGCGAGCACGGGCATGACGGCGGAGCTGATGAGCACGCCGACGGGGGCGAGGACAACGCCGCTGCCGGGGGCGTGAGTGAACGATCCGGCGAGCAGTGACCATTCGCGTGCAGAGCGCAGCGCGGACTCGCGTGACCGCTGTGGTGGTCGGGCGGCGGCGTTTGTGCGGATGTTCGCAGCTATCGCATGACAGGCTCGGCATTCCCAGTCGAGGTTCATCGCGGCGTCCGTGTGCGTATGATGGGTGCAATGGAATGGCCGAGCTGCGCTAACCGAAGACTGGGTGGGGGTGCGCTTGGCTTGTGCGGCGGCTGTTTCTGCCCCCAGCGATGATACGCTGGCCGAGCGCGGCAAGGGCGCAGGCAGCGGGCGAACCGCTTTTCGGAGAACAGCCATGTCCGGCGAAGTGGGGCGAATGTCGTCCAAAGGACGGTCTGTGACCTGGCGGCGACTGAATACGGTACTGGGGGCGATTCTGTGGGTGGCCGCTGTCGCCGCCGTGGTGGCGGTCGGTTGGGGACGGCGTGGTACGAAGTCCGAGGAGCCCGGCGATGCTTCGGTGGTGTCGGCCGTTCGTAACGGATCGGGCGGGTCCCTGGTCACCGGGGTGGAGCACGAAACGCGGACCGTGTCCGATTCCGCCGGCACGCGGAAACAGGTGATTCTGCGGATGCCGGATCCTGGGTGGGATCCGGCCGGAGTGGCCGATTTCCGGTTGGTGGATCGGCGCGGGCGGACGGTTTCAAAGAGTGATCTGTTGGGGCGTCCCTGGGTGGTGGGATTCATTTTCACCCGTTGTGCGGGGCCGTGTCCGCGGCTGACAAAAGCAATGCATACGCTGCTGCCGTATGTGAAACGGGCCGGGGCGCGACTGGTGACGATCAGCGTCGATCCCGAACATGACACACCGGAAGTGTTGAATCGGTACGCCGCGGCGTACGAAGCCGAAGACGAAGACTGGTTGTTCCTGACGGGACCCAAGCAGGCAGTGTACTCACTGATTCGCAACAGCTTCCTGATGCCGGTGCAGGAAGTCGTGGGTCCGCAGCGCAAGCCGGGATTCGAGGTCGTGCACAGCACGAACTTTCTGTTGGTGGACGCTCGCGGGCGGGTTGTGAAGAAGTTCAACGGGCAACTCGAGGAAGACCTGGTGCGTTTGCAGAAGGCGCTGCGTGAACTGGCGAAGAAGGCGGGAGCAGGCGGGGAAACCGGTGCCGGTTCCGGAGCGATCGGCGGACCTGCCCAATAGTTGCAGCGGTGGGGATGGAATGCCGAGGGCCCCGCACGCCGCCGGTACGCTTTGACGTTGGTCCGTGGGGCCGTCCGACGTCAGCGTTGTTTGGGGCGATGGAGAGTTCGGGTGCAGGTTCCGTTGTGGGTCCAGTGGCTGCCGACTTTGAACGCGACATTGAATGCCGTCGCGGCAGCCCTGCTGTGGAGCGGTTGGAGCGCCGTGCGGGCAGGGGCGATCGATCGACATCGCCGGCTGATGCTGACCAGCTTTGCCGTGTCGATGGCCTTTCTGGTGTGCTATGTTGTGTACCACGTCCTGTTGCACCATTACACGGGCTCGGGATCGAAACGATTCATGGGCACGGGCTTGGTCCGGCCGGTCTACTTCACGGTGCTGATCACTCACGTCGTACTGGCGGCGGTCGTGCCGGTCTTGGCGGTGGGCGCGATCTTTCGGGCCTGGCAGGGGGATTGGGATCGGCATCGCCGGTGGGCGAAGTGGGCGTTTCCGATCTGGATGTATGTTTCGGTGACCGGGGTGGTCATCTATTTGCTGGCGTACCATTGGCCGGCGGGGCGCGGTTGAGCGGCGTAACGCGGCAGGGGGCTGGTCTGTCCGTGTCGCGAGGGGGCGAAGCGTACGGGGGGCGACGCCGGCGCCGAAGTGCGTTAAAATGGCTGCGTCGCGAAACGGGGAGGTGTGGCGGCGATCTGTCAGCGGGCGAGGAAAGGAGGCACCGATGAAGCGTGCGGTGCTGTGTTGTCTGGTGTTGTCGTGCCTGGTGCTGGTGATGTGGAACGTGGCTCAGGCGTGTCCGATGTGCAAAGTGGCGACGGAATCGGACGCGCGATTGCCGCGCGCCTACATGTACAGCATCCTGTTCATGCTGGCGATGCCCGCGACGGTCTTTGTGGGCTTCAGCTATGGTCTTTGGCGGTTGAGCCGTCGGGAGCGGTCGGTGGCGGAGGCCGTGGAGCGGATGGCATTGGACGACGGAGCGGCTGGGGGAGCAGCCAGCTTCGGGGACGTGGAACCGGCGGACGGATCCGAAAAGTAGCCCGCGGACGCTGGCACGGAATGGAGTCAGGGCGGGGCGTGTGCCGGGGCGATCATCAAGGCGACGGTGTGATGCTTCGGGGCCGACGTGAGTTTCTGTTGCGGGCTGGAGCGGGGTTCGGCGCGACGGCCGTGGCGGCGCTGCTTCAGTGGGAGCAGTGTCGCTCGGCGAAGGCGGGAACGGACGTCCGCGCAAGAGGATTGCCGGACCCGTCGGTGGCGCAGGTGCCGCATCGCCGCCGGCGCGCCAAGAGCGTGATCTTCCTGTTCATGGAAGGCGGTCCGAGTCACATCGACCTGTTCGATCCGAAGCCCCTGTTGTCGAAGCTGGCGGGGCGTCCGTTGCCTGCGTCGTTCGGGCGGGTGATCACGCCGATGGGAGAGAGCCGAGCGCCACTTTTGCCTTCGCGGCGGAAGTGGAAACGGTATGGGGAAGGGGGGTTGTGGGTCAGTGACTGGCTGCCGCACATTGCGGGGTGTGCGGACGATCTGTGCGTCATTCGGTCGCTGTGGGGCAACGGAATCAATCATGCTGGCGGCGTGTGCCAGATGAACACGGGAGTGCCGCTGGCGGGGCGACCATCGCTGGGGGCGTGGGTCAGCTATGGATTGGGCACGGAGAACAGCGACCTGCCGGCGTTCGTGGTGATGCAGGACAATGACGCCGGGCAGGTGGTCAATGGCCCGCGGAACTGGGGGACGGGCTTCATGCCGGCCCAGTATCAGGGGATGCGTCTGCGCTCGACCGGGGCGCCGATCGAGAATCTCGCACCGCCTGCGGGAGTGTCCGGCCAACGGCAGCGGGAGAAGCTGCGGGCATTGCGTGTGCTGAACGGCGGGTTTGCGGCGCGGCACCCCGAACAGACGGAGCTGGATGCGCGACTGAAGAGCTACGAGTTGGCGTTCCGAATGCAAGCGGCGGCGCCCGAAGCCGTCGATCTGAGCCGGGAGAGCCAGTCGACTCAGCGGTTGTACGGGCTGGATGACCCGGAGACGGAGCGTTTTGGGAGACTGTGTCTGCTGGCTCGCCGGCTGGTGGAGCGGGGTGTCCGTTTCGTGCAGCTGTACCACGGCACGGGAAGCAAGTGGGATGCGCACTCGAAGATCGAGCAGAATCACGCGAAGAACTGTCGGCAAACGGATCGGCCGATCGCCGGGTTGCTGAAGGATCTGAAGTTGCGTGGCCTGTTGGACGAGACGCTGGTCGTGTGGGGCGGTGAGTTCGGTCGGACCCCGATGAGCGAAAAAGGAGACGGCCGGGACCACAATCCGTACGGTTTCACGATGTGGCTGGCCGGTGGCGGAGTGCTTGGGGGACGCGCAATCGGCGCAACGGATGAGGTCGGGTTGCATGCCGTGGAGCGCCGCGTTCACATCCACGATTTCCACGCGACGATCCTGTATCTGTTGGGCCTGGATCCCATGCGGCTGGTGTATTTTCATCAGGGGCGACCGGAGCGTGCGCACCTGAACGAAGGGCGGCCGGTGCTGGAAGTTCTGGGCTGACCGGGGCGCCTGGCACGTATTATCACGCGTCTCGTGGCGGATTCCGGATTCCGTGAGGTCAGGTTCCCGCGAGGGCTTCGCGCAGGCGTTCGGGGGGAGCGTCGCGGCCGGTGAGCGTCTTGAAGACCAGGGCCGTCTGTTGCGCGAGCACGTCGAGCGGCTCGGCGACCCTGCATCCTCGTTCGCGTGCTTCCTGAATGATGGGGCTGTCCAGTCCTTGTGCGGCCGCATCCGCGACGTACATGGTGGGACGGAGGAACGAGGGGTTGATCCGGCCGGTGTGTTCGCCGAGTTTCAATTTGAAGTCGGCGAAGATGACGACGTCGGCCAAGGTGTTGTAAAGGTTCTGGTGCGGCACGGCGCGGATCTGGAATTTCTGGGCGATCTGTTGAGCGACTTTGTCATCGGGGTTGCAGATACTGATCAGGGCGTTGCGACGCTTCAGACCATAGATGACCGATTCGCCGAGGCCCTCGCTGCCGATCACCAGCACGTTGCGGCGGTCGAGCGGTTTCTGCGAGGCCGCGGCCGAGGCGGAATGTTTCATCAACAGCGTCTCCATCGCCATGATCACGGCCCGCCACAGCCCGTTGTAGGCGGACCATCCGTTGTCGCGCAGGACCAGCAGATCGGCATGCCGCCCGAGCCGGGCCGATTCTTCGTGCTCACTGGCGATCGCAAGGATGGAACGACCGGCGCGGGGCGAGGCGACGACGACCCGGATGTTCAACAATTCCAGGATCTTCTTCATGTTTTCCGGTTGTGCGTCGGCCAGCGGCAGACAGCGGAGGTTGTGCCCGCTTTCCACGAACATCCGGTTCAGGGCGCGGACGACGGGCGCCATCGACGGTTCGTAGCCCATGATGCCCAGAAACCGCGTGTCGCTGTCGATTTGCCGCCAATGGAAGACGTCGTCCAGTTCGCTGACGGTTGGCTGGCTGGGATAGGCTTCCATGCCTTTCTCCAGTGCCGCATACAACCAGGGCGAGCCGTATTTGCGCCCCAGCAGAGAGAAGGTGATACCGGCGTCCCCCAGCCCGAGTCCTACGACGGGCAGTGACCGCGGCTTGACGACCGCGCCGAGCAGTGGCCAGGCGGTTTCCATCGTCGGAACCGGCCAGGTGAATTTGACCACATCTGCTTGTACTTTCGCCGCGCGTTCGAGGATTGGCGTGATCCGCGAGACGGGTTGTTCGAGGTTCGTATAGCTGATGACCCGTTTGGTCTGGCCATACCGTGGGATCTGCGCGGCGGTTTCCAGGTCCAGCTCGACGTAGGCGGGACCGGCCACGATCGCTGTCCGCAGCAGTTTCAGACGGTCTTCTTCGCCGCGATCCCAGTGCCCGCCTTCCTGCGGCCGGCGACAGGAAATCAGAATCGGCTTGTCGATCACCTTCAGAAGGTCGGGAATGTCGGGGGACTTGATGAAACGGTCCAGGCACAGTTCGACCATGTCGCACTGGCGTGCGGCGTTCAGCAGATCGACCTTGGCCAGCTTCCGCGAGGAAGGGTTGACGGTGATGCAGATCATACCGCAGCTCCTGTGCGTTGGTCGGGCTTCGTGTCGACGGAGATGTGTGATTCTCCGGTGCCGTCGGTTCCGGCCCTCCGAGCGGTCGCGTCACGATCCGTTCAGCGCACCGGCAGGCGGGTTGGAAACACGGCGCCGGGAATTCGACGGCCTCCGCTGCGCGGCCGAGACCTTCGGCGCTGCCGGCCGGGCGCTGCGTCGTCGAGCGTGCGATCGTTGCGTGTGTTCGGTCGCGTCAGTTGCTTTTGCGGTCGGGGAAGAACTTTTGCAAGGTCCGCCCGCTCGGTGGCCGTGTCAGCAGCGACACGAGCACCAAGGCGGCCGTCGAGACGATACACATTGTGACCACGGGCAAGGTGCCGGCGAAAGTGTATTGGGGATCGGCGGCCCAATCGGATGCGCGAAACAGCGCCAGCCAGCTGGCGGCCAGGGCCAACACGCTGGCGTAGGCTCCGGGTTTGGTCAGTCTCGGCCAGTACAGGCAGGCGAGTACGAGCGGGACGAGTCCGGCGAAGCCGCTGAAGCACCAGATCCCCAGGGTGAAAACACGCCGCGGCTCGAAGCAGCTCAGCGCGTACGTCAGGGCCACGATGGCGACGATGAAAGCGCGGGCCAGCCAGACGATCTGCCGTTCGGTGAAGCGTTCGCGTCCCCAGTGGTGCAGGACGATGTCGTTGGTGAACATCGTGCCCAGACAGAGAAACTGGCTGTCCAGCGACGACATGATGGCGGCCAGGATGCCAGCGGTGAGGAGGCCGGACAGCAGCTCGCCGCTGAGCTTGGCCACGAGCAACGCGAGCACCTGGTTGGGGTGCGTGTCCGGTGGGATGAGAAGTTCGCCGCCGGGTGTTCCGTCCACCGTTGCCGAAGTGGCCCACACGCCGAGCATCACGCAGGGCGCCCAGACGATCATGATGAACAGCGGGTGTACGACGACGGGCAGGCGGAAAGTTCGCGCATCACGGGCGGTCAGCCAGTGCTGGAAAAGGTGTGGAAACATTCCCGCCGACAACGGTATGAGCATGTAGCCGGCGAACACGGCCTGTGGCATGCCTTCACGCGTGAGCTTTTCGGGGTGGCGTCGCGCGACCAGCGCCGTGGCGGCGCGAATGTTTTCCCACAGCGTGTCGCGGTGTCCGATCCGCCGGACGACCACGACGAAGGTTACGATGCCCAGGATCATGAACACGGCGGTTTGCAGCGTATTGGCCCAGGCGGTTCCGCGCATCCCGCCGATGAAGACGTAAATCAGCACCACGGCGCAGACCACCAGAGAGCCCAACCAGGGCGGCACTCCGTATCCCGCTGCGGCGAACCAGTGCCATTCCGCAAAGGCGCCCTGGGTGATTCCGTTGATCGTGGCACCCGCGGCCAGCACGCCGATCAGCAGATACGGAACGATGAGGCCCACCAGGATGGGAAACAGCAGCCAGCCGATGCGGTTGCTCTCCAGGCGTTCGCGGAAGTATTGAATCTGGGTGGTGTAGCCATGTCGGCGGCCGAGGTCCCAGAGTTTGACGCCGATGAGGAAGAAGCACAGCGAGTGGACGATACCACTGGAGGACGCCATCAAGCCGTATACGCCGATCCCGGCCTTGAAGGCTTCGCCGGTTGACCCCACCAGAGCGAAGGCTGTCATTGTGGTACCGAACAGGGACATCAGCAGCAGGACCGGCCCGATGGTGTGACTGGCCAACATGTAGTCGCGGCTGGTTCCGCGGGACCAGGCTGCCGAGAGGCCGCCCAGTAACAGCAGCAACCCGAGATATGTCGCAATCACAGCCAGTGCCGTCACGGTCGGCTCCTTCCAATCGAGCGGGGCGCGAGGAATGCAGGAACGTACTTCCGCAGGTTTGGACGTCCGCTTCGGCGTGCGATCGGCGGTCGCGTCGGCTTCGGTCGGACTTTCGGCCCGGGTTGCTACGGCGTGTGTCGCTGCCTTCGGCGGTCATGCTACGATCCGCTAGCGCGGCGTGGTCGAGTGTGCCACCGGCTTTTCGGGCCGCGATTCCGCTGCAGGGATAGCGGCGATTTGCGGCCAGGCAAAGCGGACGGTCAACAACCACACCAGCGATGCCGCCACCGACAGCCCCATGTGGTAAGCCAACCCGATCGGAATCGCTCCTCCGAGCAGGGTGCCGTCGGTCCACCACCAGAAGTCGTGGTGCAGGACGATCAGAGCCGCAATCAGGATCCACACGACACGTCGCATCACAGTGCTCCCGGAGTCGTTCCACTGCACCGTTCGCCGATCCGCCTTCCGCAAGGGTCGGGATGCGGCCGAGCAGGGCAAACACGAGTTCTTCTTCGGCGATGCCAAGCCGTTTCGTCCACGGTGAAGGAGCAGATCTCGAGCAGCGGTTCCCGCGGCCACGGCCGTTGGGCCCGCGCGTTTCCAGCGCGACGGGAAGCACCCGCGGTCCGACGGTGCATTCCCGACCGTTGGTCGGCGTCGTCGTCCCGCGGTCAATCGGTGTTGCCATACGCATCGGCGGCCGCTGCCGTGGCGGCGCCGGATTCCACGTCCAATCCTTGGCGCTTCAGGCACTGTTCCAGGGCCGCGAGCAGCAGCAGGACGTTCCTGGGACAGCAGGACGCCCCCATCAGTCCGATCCGCCATACTTTGCCCTTGACCGGTCCCAGACCGGCACCGATTTCGATGCCGAAATCCCGGAGTAGTTGCCGGCGGACCGCAGCCTCGTCGCATCCCTCCGGGACCCAGACGGCGTTGAGCATGGGCAACCGGTGTTCGGCCGCGACGAAGAACCGTAATCCCATGGCTTCCAGCCCCGCGCGCAGCGCCCGGTGGTTGGTTGTGTGGCGCCGCCAGCGGGACTCCAGCCCTTCTGCGAGCACCAGCCGCAGCGCCTCGTGGAGGGCATAGTTCATGTTGATCGGCGCGGTGTGATGGTAGGTGCGTTCGCCCCCCCAGTACTGCCGCACCATGGTCAGGTCGAGGTACCAGCTTTGCACGGGGGTGCGACGCGTCTCGATGACTTCGACGGCTCGCGGGCTGAAAGTGACCGGGGCCAACCCGGGGGGACAGCTGAGACACTTCTGTGTGCCGCTGTAGACGGCGTCCAGTCCCCAGGCGTCGACCTCCACCGGCATTCCGCCCAGTGAGGTGACGCAGTCGACCAGCAGCAACGCTCCGGCCTGATGGACGATGTCGGCGAGGTTCTGCAGCGGCTGGTGCGCTCCGGTGGAAGTTTCCGCGTGCACGATACCGACGACTTTGGGCGCGTGTTCGCGCGCTGCCCGTTCGATTTCTTCGAGGGTGAACACTTCGCCGAACGGGCGTTCGATCGTCCGTACGTCGGCACCGGCGCGGCGGGCCACGTCGGCCATCCGCCTGCCGAACACGCCGCTGATGCACACGAGCATGCGATCACCGGGTTCGATGAGGTTCACCACGCACGTTTCCATGCCGGCGCTGCCCGTGCCGCTGACGGCCAGTGTGAGTTCGTTGCGCGTGCGAAAGACGGCCCGCAGCATCTGTTGCAGCTCGTCCATGATCCGCAGGAATTCCGGGTCGAGGTGTCCGATGGTCGTCCTGGACAGCGCGGCCAGCACTTCGTCGGGCACATCACTGGGCCCGGGCCCCATGAGGACGCGACGCGGCGGACGCACGCCGGGGACTTCGATTTCGGAGCGAGCAGCGCCTTGGGGCGGATCGGAGGCGGCGATTGGATCGGACATCGATTTCTCCTGCGGACACGTGGGCCGATGCGGCGGGCGCGATCACCGTGGGATGGAGCATCGCTGAAAGCCGGCCCGTGCGACGAATCGCCGGGAACCGCCGCGAGTGGTCTCATGGGGCTCGGCGCCCGACCGACTGGCCGGACCGATGGGCGTTCGCGGACGGGGCGTCAGGATCGCCCCGCATCCGCTGCCGAGTCCGTTTCCGCCGGTCGTGCCGACACCGGCACGGGGCTGACGCGTTCCGGTACACGGCCTGGCGAAAGTTCACGCAGTTCGTTTCAGTGTCCATCGGCAGCGCGCCGGGCGTGGTGTGAGCGTTCCACGAGCAGGCGGCCGCGGCGCCGCCTCACGATCACCCCGTCCGGACACACGGTTTGCACGCGGCGTCCCTGCACGACGTCTGCGGCGGCGTTCCAGTGCCTGAACGTCATTTTGCGGCGCGGCCAGTCTTGCACCTGCCAGAGTTCGACGAAAACCTGCCTGAGCAGATGCCGCGATCGGCCTCGCAAGCGGGAGAGCTCCAGCTCGACGGCACCGTCTGTCCTCGAACACCGGGCCCGTCGCAGCACGCGCCGAGCCAGTCGCCTCACGACCAGCTCGGCCTCGGAGGCCTGACGCGCCAGCCGGCCGAGCGCCGCAATCAGCCGGGGATTGTATCGCCGCTGCAACTGCGGCAACAGTTCGTGCCGGATGGCGTTGCGCGTCCGAGCCGGTTCCTGGTTGGTGGGGTCGGTGCGGAACTTCTGGCCGAGCGTATCGAGAAAGGCGACCAGTTCTTCGCGTTCGAAGGTCAGCAGCGGCCGCACGATCCGCAATCCCGAATCGATCGGTCGGTCTCCGGGAATTCCCCGGATGCCGGACAGCCCGCTTCCTCTCAGTAGATGGTGCAGGACGGTTTCCGCCTGGTCGTTCAGCGTGTGGGCGGTGGCGATGGCCGAACACCGAAAGTACTCGGCGGCCCAACGAAGAAAGCGATAGCGCACGGTGCGGGCTTCGGATTCGCTCTGCACGGCACGGCGTGCCGAAGTCGGGCGCGGGAAACACTGCGCCCCGACGACGCAGGGCAGACCGAAGGCCGAGGACAGCCGCTGCACCCACCTGGCATCGCCGTCCGAATCGGGCTGTCGCCACCGGTGGTTGAAGTGGGCCACAAACAGATCCACTCGCAGAGCACGCCGCAACGCCGCGAACAGCCGCAGCATGGCGACGCTGTCCGGGCCCCCGGAGAC
>RFHO01000509.1 GCA_003696385.1 Planctomycetota bacterium
ACGTTGACGATGTCCGCAGCATGTGCCATCGGTTCGACGCCCTCCGTGTCGACGCCGTCGAGGATTTCGACGTAGTGCAGAATCTGGCCGAGTTGCCGGGCGAACGTCGCGACTTCGTCCTCGGTCAGCCGGATCCGAGCCAGCCTCGCCACCTTTCGGACCAGTTCCGCAGAGACTTCGCGTGCCATGTGCCGTTGCCTTTCGATGTGTGGCGTTCTGTTTCACATGGGAGCGATCCGCCGTGTGCCCACGTCGACGGTGTAGAGCATCGTCGCGTCGAAGCTCCGTTGCAGCAGATCCGTCTTGATCGTCTGGTGTGCCGGATCGTCCCACAGATTGTCGAATTCCCAGGGATCGTTCTGCAAGTCGTACAGCTCGCCCAGATGCTGGTCGTGATAGGTGACCAGCTTGTACCGGCGGTCCCGATACATCGTCGCGTAGGAGTGGTGGCCGGGCACGAACGCAGGATCCAGCGCGTCGTAGTACTCGCAGTGGACGAATTCCCGGTGATGGTGCGGTTCGACTTCTCCGCGGAGAATCGGGAGCAGGCTCCGGCCCTGCATGGCCTCCGGGCGGGGCACGCCCGCCAGGTCCAGCAGCGTGGCCGAAAGGTCGATCAGTTCCACCAGGGCGTCGGAACGCAGGTCGGATTGGACTCCCGGACCGGCGAAAATCAACGGCACCCGAACCAGACCTTCGTAGAACCGACACCCTTTGAACAACAGACCGTGGTCGCCCAGCATCTCGCCGTGATCACTGGTGAACACGATCACCGTGTGCTCGGCCTGACCGGTTTGTTCGAGCGCGTCGATGATGCGGCCGAGTTGGTCGTCGATCTGTGCGATCATGGCGTAGTACAGTGCCTGTTGGCGCTTCCCGTCGAATTCCTCTGGATCGCGTGCCGGGGTCTGGAAATCGACGCGGTCCAACAGCGCCTGTTGCCGGAGGTCTGATGGGCGGAAATGCGGCCCCGGCATCTCTTCCGGCCGAAACTGCTCGGCATATCGTCGTGGTGGAATGAACGGCGGGTGCGGATCGTACGGATTCAGCGTCAGAAACCACGGCTGTCCTTCCGGCCGCGCTTGGGTGATGAACTCGATCGCACAATCCGAGACCCACCTGGTCTGATGCAACTCCGGCGGCACCCGGTCCGGGTGGTTCCGCAAAGCGTCCAGATCGCCGCCCTGCGCGCGGACCCACTCCGCATAGTCGTGCCCTTCGGGCCAGTCGTCACGGGGAGCGTGGCTGAACTTCCAATACCGATAGCCGTCGTCCAGCCGCGGCTCGATCCGCCGGCCGGAACTTTGCAGATGGAACTTGCCCACCATCCCGCAGTCGTAGCCGGAATCGGCGATCAACTTCGAAATCAGCGGCGGATGGTTCGGCCACGATTCGTTGCCGTTGCGGCAGTTGTGGATCCGCGCCGGGTACATGCCGGTCATGAAGCTGGCGCGGCTGGGCGTGCAGATCGGGGACTGACAGTACGCATGGGTGAACGCCGTTCCGCGGCGGACGAGCCGGTCCAGCGTCGGCGTGCGGACGTACGGGTTACCCAGCGCACCGATCGTGTCGAATCGCTGCTGATCCGTGCAATACCAGAGGATGTTCGGGCGTCGTTGGGGCATTGCAGCTCTCTCGATCCGATCCTCGACGGCAGCCTGGCGCCGCGGCGGACACCGCCGGTGCGACGATTTCACGGTCCGCTCGCCCGGGCGATCGGCATGGGGGCGACGGCACCCGGTGTCTGGGGCCAAACGGCTGGTGCAGTCGTTCCGAACGTAGCGGTCGCGACGATCGTGACGATCCGCACGCGCCGAAGCACGCTGGCAGCGACCGGCAACACGCGTGGGCTGTGGCGTTTTTTCAACGCGCGGTGGTTCTGGACCACCACGTCCGAGAACGTGACCTACGCTTTAGCGGAAAACCGCCTTGGTCGCAAACCGACATTCGGCCGGATCGAGATTGGTCGCAAAACGCCGGCAAGACGGCTCTCCGCCCGCCTCGCGGTGCCCGCCCGGGCAGCGAACGACCGAGAGTGCAGGGCGCGATCGATATCGACCGGAACGACAGCATTGGTCCGTGGCAGGAGCAGGGAGATGGCAGGATTTCCGTCGCAGGCATCGGCGCGGCGAACACGCGGAAAATCGGCCGAACACGAATTCGAAGAGCTGAAGCGCGTCATCCACGGCAAGCTGGTCGACAAACTGGACCTGTCACGGCTGGGGGACCTGGAAGGCGACACGCTCCGCCGCGAGATCCGCCTGGTCGTGGAGCACCTGTGTGACACCGAGAACCCGCTGCTGAACCGTTCCGAACGGGAACGGCTGATCGAAGAAGTGCTGGACGAAACCTTCGGCTTCGGACCGCTGGAGATCCTGCTGAAGGAACCCGGTGTCGCGGACATCATGATCAACGGACCGCACAGTGTCTTCATCGAAAAGGACGGCCGCATCCAGCGCGCCAATGTGACGTTCCGTGACGATGAGCATCTGCTGCAGATTCTGGATCGCATCGTCTCGAAAGTCGGCCGCCGCGTCGACGAAAGCAACCCGATGGTCGATGCGCGGCTGCCCGACGGTTCGCGTTTGAACGCGATCATTCCTCCGCTGGCTCTGGACGGACCGGCGATCACCATCCGCCGCTTCGGCAGCAACCCGCTGACGCTCGAGGATCTGCTGAACTTCGGTGCCTTTACGCCGGAGATGGTGATGCTTTTGGAAGGCGCCATCAAAGCCCGCCTGAACATGATCATCAGCGGCGGTACGGGCAGCGGCAAGACCACGCTGCTGAATACGCTCTCCAGCTTCATCCCGAGCGATCAGCGGATCATCACCATCGAGGACGCTGCCGAACTGCAATTGCAGCAGGAACACGTACTCCGATTGGAAACGCGACCGCCGAACATCGAAGGCAAGGGGCAGATCACCGCCACCGACCTGGTGCGGAACGCTCTGCGTATGCGGCCGGACCGGATCATCATCGGCGAGTGCCGCGGTCCGGAAACGCTCGACATGCTCCAGGCCATGAACACCGGCCACGAAGGCTCGTTGACCACCATCCACGCCAACTCCCCCCGCGACGCCGTCTCCCGCATCGAGACGATGATCTCGATGGGCGGCATCGACATCCCGTTGAAGGCCATCCGCCAGCAGTTCGCCGCCGCTGTCGATCTGATCATTCAGGTCAACCGTCTGCAGGGAGGGCCGCGGAAAGTCACGCACATCACCGAGGTGCTGAACCTGGAGCAGGACACGGTGGTCATGCAGGACATTTTCGTGTTCGTCCAGGACGGGATCGACGAAAACGGCAAAGCGTACGGGCATTTCGAAGCCACCGGCGTGCGGCCCACGTTCATGGATCGACTGGAAGCTGCGGGGATCCGGCTGCCGGGCAACCTGTTCGCCGCGCGCGTGTTGGGATACTGACCATGGCCCGGTCGCAACCGTCGCATGCGGCCGGAACGACTGCTGGGAGATCGTGATGTTGGCCAGCTTGATGCCGTACCTGGTTTTCATCGCCGTGACTGCGTTCATTCTCGGCGCCGTCTCGCTGTGGCGCGAATACCAGAAGCGTTCCGCGGAAGAGCGCCTGGAAGTCCTTGCCGGGGTGCGCACTGCCGATCGTCAGCGCGAATCGATCCTGAAAGAGGAATTGATCAGCGAAACACTCAGCGGCGCCGGCAGCCTGTTCAGCGGCGTGATCCAGCGATTCGAAAACCTCGGACTGCTGTTCGAACAGGCCGATTCGCCGATCAAGCCCGATGTGTTTCTGGCGCTTTCACTGGCATTGGGCATCGCTGGCGGAGTCGTGTCATGGCTGCTTCGTTCTCCACTGCCGATGATCCCGGTTGGTGTGCTGATCGGAGCGGTTCTGCCGACCGGCTGGCTGTTCTGGCGCCGGCGACGAAGACTGAAGCGGTTCGAACAACAATTGCCTGACGCCGTCGAACTGATCGCCCGTGCGCTGCGCAGCGGCCACAGTCTGGCCTCCGGCCTGCAGGTCGTCTCGCAGGAACTCCCCGATCCGATCGGCACGGAGTTCGGCATGGCGTACGAGGAGCAGAACCTCGGCGTTCCACTCGAGCAGGCCCTGAGAAACATGCTCAAACGCGTGCCCAATCTGGATCTGAAACTGTTCGTGACGGCTGTGGCCATCCAGCGGCAGACCGGCGGTGACCTCGCCGAAGTGCTGGACAAGATCGGTTACATCGTCCGCGAACGGTTCAAGATCCTCGGCCACGTCAAGGCATTGACCGCCGAAGGACGCCTCAGCGGCGTCGTGCTGATGGCCCTGCCGATCGTGCTGTTCTTTGCGATGTACCACCTGAACCCCGACTACGTGATGTTCCTGTTCGAAAACGAGACCGGACGCAAGATGATCGCCGGCGCCCTGATCCTGCAGGTCCTCGGTGCCTTGGCGATCAAGAAGATCGTGACCATTCAGGTCTGATCGCTGCCGGAGCCGACCGTGCACCGGCCCTTGATGGGCCGTCGATGCCGAACGCCGACAATCGACCACATCGACGGCGGAGAATGCCGCCGCCGACTCGAAATTTCGTTGAGGTTTGCCATGGCCTTCGACCTGTCCCAATTGACCCCCTGGCTGATTTTCTTGACGGTGGTGTTTCTCGTATGGGGCGTGATCGGCCTGTTCACACCGCAGAAGTCCCGTGCCGCCGAACGGCTGGACGAGCTGCGCGACCCGCGTCTGAGAGAACGCAACGAAGCCGTGCGCGGTTCGTCGTCCGGCGTCACCGGCATGCTGGAACGTGCCGCCCCGACCCTGTCCAACGCCCTGAAGCCGAAAACGGAACTGGAGCAGAACGCCCTGAAGGTGCGGTTGGCCAATGCGGGCTTCAACAGTGCCAACGCCGATTCGGTCTACCTCACCGTCAAGATGCTGGGCTTGATCGCCGGTTTCGTGGCGGGCGGAGGGGTTGGATTGTGGCGGTGGGGGATGACCCAGAACGGTTTGTTCTCCACCGTCATCGGAGCCGGCGTCGGCTTCTATCTGCCCGAAGTGGTTCTGTCGCTGATGATCCGATCGCGTCAGCAGAAGATCTTCCGCAGTTTGCCCGATACCCTCGACCTGCTGGTCGTGTGTGTTGAAGCTGGACTGGGGTTGGATGCGGCCATGCGGCGGGTCGTGGAGGAAATGCAGGATGCCGCTCCGGAAATCTGTTCCGAGCTGGCGCTGTGCAACATGCAGCTGCAAATGGGGCGCCCCCGCAAGGAAGTTCTGCACGATCTGGGCGTACGAACCGGTGTCGACGACGTCCGCGCGCTGGTGGCGATCCTGATGCAAGCCGAACGCTTCGGTGCATCTATTGCCAAGGCGCTGCGCGTACAATCCGACAGCATGCGGGCCAAGCGACGCCAGATGGCCGAAGAACAGGCACAGCAGACCGCCGTCAAGCTCATCTTCCCGCTGGTGCTGTTCATCTTTCCCGGCATTTTCGTCGTTCTGGTGGGGCCGGCCGCGATCAGCCTGATGCAAACGCTGATGACCGATTGACCGCGGAACGGCGCACCGCGTACCGGCCGGCGGCGGCCGCGGTGTCTCGCCGGCGGGTTTCCGCGCCGGAGCCCCTCCGCCTTGCCGGAACGCCGGCCAGAGTGTCAAATGCTGCGCCACGCGTCCATTTCGCGCCGCGCCCGCGATGGCTCTGCGCGATTCCCGGAGCGACACAGCGTTCTTGTCGGAAGTCGGACTCACGGGACTGGTATTCGATGCCGGACGAAACGCCTTTGCAGATTCGCCGTAACCCCACCCGGCCGGTCCGTATCGGCCGGATCACGATTGGAGCGGAGCATCCGATCGCCGTGCAAAGCATGACGGCGACCAGGACGCGGGACATCGATGCCACCGTCGCCCAGATCCAGCAGCTCGTCGATGCGGGAGCCGACATCGTCCGCGTGGCGGTCGACAGCCGCCGCGACGCCGAGGCGCTGAAGGAAATCCGCCGGCAAACCGACGCCGTGATAGCCGTCGACCTGCAGGAGAACTATCGCCTCGCGCAGGAACTCGCGTCCCACGTCGACAAGATCCGTTACAACCCGGGACACCTGTACCACCACGAACCCGAGAAACCCTGGCAGGAAAAGGTGCGATTTCTGGCCCGGGTCGCCGCCGACCACGGCTGTGCGATCCGTGTGGGCGTCAACTGCGGCTCGGTCGACCCGGCACTGGCCGATCGTTTCCCGCCGGACGATTCCATCACGCCGATGATCACCAGCGCGCTGCAGCATTGCGAAGAACTGGAAGCGTGCGGCTTCGAGGCGTTCTGCGTGTCGCTGAAGGATTCGGATCCCGCCAAGGTCGTCGAGCTGAACCGGCGGTTTGCCGAACGGCGTCCGGACATCCCCCTGCACTTGGGCGTCACCGAAGCGGGAATGCCGCCGGACGGCATCATCAAGACACGCATCGCGTTCGAACAACTGATCGGTCGCGGCA
>RFHO01000510.1 GCA_003696385.1 Planctomycetota bacterium
ACGCAGCGGTTCCTGCCGGCGGAGGCGGACGTCCGCTTCGACGAACAGGGCGGCCTGCGGGCCACCGTCCGCGGTGAGCGGTTCGATCCGCAGCGGCACCGCCCCGGCCACGAAGTGAAGGCGATCACCTACCACGGCCTGAAGGTCGAACAGCGCGACGGCGAGTGGCTGGGTGATGTGATCGTCGATATCTGAGCGTGCGGCCGATACGATTCACACGCAACCCATGTGCAACGGGCCGGAGCGGGCACGCGGCTCGCCGCCGGCCGACCGGCGATGGCACAGCGGCCGACGACCTCGACAAGGAGGGGGCAATGGCGACGAAAACGCTCGGCACCGTTCCTCTGGAACGCATCAACGACTACTGCTGGCGGATCCCGAAGGACTACAAGCCGGGGATGCGCGTCGAGGGGCGGATCTACGCCAGCGACGAGCTGATCGAACTGGTCAAGGACGACCAGGCGGCCGAACAGGTGGCCAACGTGGCGTTTCTGCCGGGCATCCAGAAAGCCAGCCTGGCGATGCCGGACATCCACTGGGGCTACGGCTTTCCCATCGGCGGCGTCGCGGCCACCGACCCGGCCGAAGGCGGCGTGATCTCCCCCGGCGGCGTCGGCTATGACATCAACTGCGGCGTCCGGCTGATGCGATCCAACCTGTTCTGGGACGACGTCAAGCCGCACGTGTCGCGGCTGGTGGACGAGCTGTTTCGGACGATTCCCGCCGGAGTCGGCCGCGAGGGCAACTATCGCTTTTCGCGCAAGGAAATGCGGCGGTTGCTCGGCGACGGCATGTACTACCTGAAGGAACGCGGTCTGGCCACCGATGGCGACATCGCCGTGACGGAAGCACACGGACGCCTGAAGACGGCCAATCCGGACGCGGTCAGCGACTACGCCTACGAACGCGGCTCGACGCAGTGCGGCACGCTGGGCGCCGGCAACCACTTCCTGGAAGTCCAGGTCGTACAGGCGATCTTCGACGAACAGGCCGCCGCCGCACTGGGGCTGAAACTGAACATGGTCTGCGTGATGATCCACAGCGGCTCACGCGGGCTGGGCTATCAGGTCTGCGACGACACGCTGGCGGAATTCCGTCACGTGCCCGCCAAGTACGGGATCCAGCTTCCGGACCGGCAGCTCGTGTGTGCTCCGATCGAAAGCCCCGAAGGCCGCAAGTACCTGGGAGCGATGTGCGCGGCGGCCAACTTCGCCTGGTGCAACCGGCAACTGCTGATGTGGCAGGCCCGCGAAGTGTTTGCTCGCGTCTTCGGTCGTTCGTGGGAAGCCTTGCAGATGAACCTCGTCTATGACGTGGCGCACAACATCGCCAAGCTCGAAGAGCACGAGATCGACGGGCGGAAGAAACAGGTGTGGGTCCACCGCAAGGGGGCCACGCGAGCGTTTCCCCCGGGACATCCGGAAGTGCCCGAACCGTACCGGCACGTCGGCCAGCCGGTGCTGATCCCCGGCGACATGGGCCGGGCCAGTTGGGTGCTGGTCGGACGACCGGGCAGCATGGAGCAGACGTTCGGCACCACCTGCCATGGGGCCGGACGCGTGCTCAGCCGCAACCAGGCGGTGAAGCAATCCAAGGGCCGCCGGATCGATCGCGAGCTGCTGGGCCGCGGTGTCGTCGCCAAGGCCCGAAGCTGGCGGGGACTGGCGGAAGAACAGCCCGATGCCTACAAGGACGTCGATCTGGTCGTCGAAGTGGTGCACGGAGCCGGGCTGTCGCAGAAGGTCGCTCGCATGCGGCCGATCGGCGTGATCAAGGGCTGAGCCGCGGCGGTCGTGGTTGAGCCCGGCGGCCGGCACATCCCGGAACGACCGAACGACGCAACACAGTCGCCGCGTGTAATGACGGCGAGCGGCAGGAGAACCAGGGAGGCCCATACGGTGTCGAAACCCCGCGTGCGGCGCGAAGATCTGAAGCCCGGCGAAGTCCTGTGCGAATACTGTACCGCCCGGTGCTGCCAGTACTTCGCGTTCCCGATCGAAAAGCCGAAAACCTGGTCGGACTTCGACCACATCCGCTGGTACCTCATGCATGGCAACTGTGCGGTCTTCGTGGACGATGGGACGTGGTACATCCTGATCTATTCGCCCTGCCAGCACCTGTTGCCGGACAATCGCTGCGGCATCTACGAACACCGGCCGCAGGTCTGCCGCGACTATTCGACCGACGACTGCGAGTACGACAACGACGCCTGCTACGACCAGTTCTTCGAGACGCCCGAGCAGATCTGGGAGTACGCCGAGGCGATCCTGCCCGAGCGGAAACAGCCGGTCTGGAACCGCCCCCGGCGCTACGACCCGCTCCGACTGCCGGTGCTCTGAGTCACCCCGGTCGTCCGGTGCTCCGAGCCCCCTGCTTGCTTCCCGCTCTTCCGCCGGTGACCGCGGAGCTTCGCGGGGCGCGTGGCACGGCCGAACGTGCCGGCCGGCTCCCGACCAGGATCCGGCAACGTCCGGGCCGTGTCGGCCGCATGCCCGGCCCGCCGTCCGCCGATGCTCGCCGCCGTCCGCTCCCACCCGCCCGGTTGTCGCTGCGGAAGACCACTCGCTACATTGCCGCGGGAGTTCCCGGCGTTCAACAACCGATCGACATCGAGGGAGA
>RFHO01000511.1 GCA_003696385.1 Planctomycetota bacterium
CGAGCGACGCGACGACGCTGGTGTCCGGAACCGTGCGGACGATGAAGTCCAGGCGCACGGCGAACCACCGTCGGACGAATCGCCGTCGGCCACCTCGGGCGATCGCGCGGCAACGGCTGCACCATCCGTCGGTCCGCTGCCGCCGGTGGACGATTTTCTGGCGTTGGGCCTGGCGGTTGTGCTGCTGGAGATGCTCAGCCGGCACATGCACTATTTCGCCGAGCTGGACGACGTGCTGCTGGAAGCCGAAGCGGTCGCGGCGGCCGAAGCCTGGCAGGCAGGCGACGAACGGTCCATGCGGTCCCGCCTGCAACGCTGCTTCGATGCGCTGGCCGAGTCGCGCGAACATTTCTACGCGGCCGAGTGCTACCTGTTCGACGTGTGTCTGCTGGACACCGAATTCGCCGGCAACGCGCTGCGGCAGCGGATCACCGAATGGGAGCACGAACCGGCGTCGCTGCTGGTCTCCGGTCGGACGATCGAGGAACTCGACCGACTCGCTCGGGGCGACCGCGGCCCATCCCGCCGGCCGCGGTCCTCGACGGGCTTCCCCGACACGGGTCAGGCAGCCGAAACGCTGGACGCATTCCGACGCCTGTTGCGCGACGGGAAGATCGAGCTGATCGGTGGCGAATTCGGCGAAAGAGCCGCTCCGCTGATCCCATTGGATTCCTGGCTGCAGGACCTGCAACGCGGGCTGAGCGTCTATCGTCGCGTGCTCGGCACTCGACCTGCGTGCTGGGGACGGCAGCGCTTCGGTCTTTCGCCGCATCTGCCGCAACTGCTCCGCGCCACGGGGTTCTCGTTGGCATTCCACCTGGCTCTGGACGACGGCCTGTACCCGGACGTCGAACAGCTCACGTTCCGCTGGGAAGCTCCCGACGGAACACAGTTGCTCGCCGTCAACCGCCTGCCCCTGGCCGCCGACAGCGCCACCAGCCTGCTGAA
Source organism: Planctomycetota bacterium (assembly GCA_003696385.1). Lineage (GTDB taxonomy): Bacteria > Planctomycetota > Planctomycetia > Planctomycetales > Planctomycetaceae > J052. The sequence goes on from RFHO01000511.1 coordinate 949, forward strand.
TCTGCCTGCACGGCTGGGCGATTCGATGCAGGAAGACCAGGTCGCCGGTCTGCTACTGTTCCACTGGCCGGACCTCCGCCGACCGTGGCTGAACGACCTGAAGACGATCTGCCGGTACGCTCCGATCTTCGGAGCGTTCCGCGGCATTTCGGTGCTGGCGGAGTCGTCGGACATCTACGGCCGACTCGCGCAGTACCGACCGGACGAGTACCTGACGCCTTTTCTGTCACAATGGGCCGCCTACGGCGAAGCGGATCCTGTCTCGCGGCTGGTGGCCCACTACCGCAACCGGTGGCGGCTCGAAACGCTGCGCACCGCCCACGCTCTCGCATGGTCGATCCGCCAGGAAGTGTCCCGTCGGATCGACTGGCCACGAGTCGAAATGCTGGTGGAAGCGGCCGGCAGCGACGCGTTTTCGGTCGAGTTTGCCGAAGTTTTCGATCCATCCCCCGGCGACGATGCCGACCGGCCCGACGCCGACCGCCGCGACGACGGCGAGCAAAATCGAACGGCGGAAACACACGACGGATCGGACGACAGCTCCGACACCGACGCGGCCACACCCGAAGCGGAGGCGGCGCGAGCGGCCCAAAGGGCCCGCGCCGCGCAGCAGGCCGCCCGCGAGGCACTCGACACCGCCGCAGAAACCGTGGCCGCAGACCTTCGGGCGGCGTTGACCATCCCCGCCGAAGATGCGTCCCCCACACACCTGATCGTCAACCCGCTGTCGTTCCAACGACGGTGGCTGTGGGAGCGACCGGGCCGCACGTCGGTTGCGACATCCGAAGCGGTGCGGGCCGTCCAGCATGATGACGACCGAACATTCGTGCTGGTCGATCTGCCTCCCTGCGGCTTCGCCGCCGTCCCCGAACAGGGCCGGCCTCTCCCGCTGCTGGAATCCCCCGCGCCGATTGCCGACGAAACGTTACTGCAGAATGAGTACTTCGAAGTCGACATTCACCCCGAAACGGGCGGCATTGCGCGGGTGAAGCTGCACGGCCGCAGCCCGAATCGCCTCAGCCAGATGCCGGCGTTCCGCTTTCTGAGGGAACAGACGCTCGTCCTGCCGGACGAATCGGACGAAGACGAGACCACCACGACCTACTACTCGCTGCCCCGCTGCCGCGCGCTGCGTGTGCTGCGCAACGGACCGCTGGTCGGCGAGATCGAGACGCACGGCGAGTTGCTGCATCCCACGGATCACGCGGTACTGGCCACGTTCACGCAACGCTTTCGGATCGCCCGTGGCCAGCGACACTTCGACGTGTTCATCGAACTGCAGCCGCGGACGCAGCCCACCGGCGCTCCGTGGGCCACCTATTACGGGTGCCGCTGGGCCTATCACGACAGCACGGCGGCGGTCAGCGCGATCCATTGGGGAACGGTTCATCCCTGCGTCAACGACCGCATCGAATCGCCGCTCGGGTTCGAGATCGCCACCGAGGCCGAGCGGACGACGATCGCCACCGGGGGCGTCGCGTTTCACCGGCGAACCGGCCCACGGATGATCGATACGATTCTGCTGGCCGAAAACGAAACCGCGCGGATGTTCCACTTCCGCGTCTCGGTCGACGTGCCCTATCCGATGCAGACGGCTGCCGACCTGCTGGCCGAACCGGTGGTCGTCTCCTGCGCTGCGGCGCGGCCGGCGGCCAAGCGCGGGTGGCTGTTTCACGTCGACCATCGCAACGTACAGATTCTGCGTCTGTCCTGCGAGCCGGACGCACTGGCGTGCGGCTGGACCGACGCGGCGGCGGTTGCGGACCAGCGGGACCGCCCCGCTCCTTCGCCGAATGCACCTGCGGATCGCCCTTCATCCGACGATAGCGCCCATTCCGAAACCCACGCACCGGCGGACACTTTCCCCGCTGACGCCGCGAATTCGCTCGCGCCGCCTTCGGCGGAGCCGTCCGGTCCGACGAACCACGACGAACTGCTCTGGCTGCGTCTGGTCGAAACGGACGGACGGCCGACGGCAGCGCGCGTGGAATGTTTCCGCAGGATCGAACGAGCCTGGCTCTTCGATCCCGCATCGGAGACGCCCGTCCCTCTGGCGGTCGATCAGGGGGCCGTGACGGTCGAGCTGCCGGCTCATGCCATACGCACGATTGCTCTGCAATTCGGTTGAAGCGTATCGAGCCTCCCCGCGACCGCTTGCCGTGCGGACGACACCGTTGCCATGCCGCGTGCAATTGGTAAGCTAATCCCAAGTCGTCTGCGGGCCTCGTTCGTCGAAATCTCGGAGGATGTGACCGCTGCCGGATTCCGGACGGCGATCTGCAGCGATGCTCCTCCGTCAGGCCAGTTTGCGCCCCTCATCGGCTTGGGCGACCGGGCCCTCGGCGGAGGATATTGCAACAGAAGACCGCGGACGGGTGGTCGGCATCGACTGCGGGGTTGGCGTTCGGCCCGGCAGCGCGGGGCTTCCGCCCCGGTGCCGAGGGTCCCGTCGGAACCACGGCGCCCGCGGGTCGGCGGCCGCCCGATGGGACGCATGCTCCTGCCGGCTTCGACCGTGTGGCGCTCGGCGGTCGGAACCGAAGCGACACGTGATGCTCGATCCGCGGGCACACCCGTGCCCCCGATTCGCTTGCGCCATTTCGACTCCCGCACTGCTCATGACCGACCCTCAACAGGTGTACGAATACGAAATCCGGGACAATGTCCTGGTCGTCGTCCCCAAGGGCGCGGCGTTGAACTTCCGTTATCAGGAAGTTCACCTGCAGACCAACCACCTGTACCACATCCTGGACGATCCCAACATCGACTCGGTCGTCGTGGACTTCTCGTGCGTGGACTACCTGGACACGATCATCCTCAGCTGCCTGTTGCGTCTGCTGACCAAGGTTCGTTACGGCAACGGCAGTGGTGCGTTGTGCTGCGTCTCCCCGCGGATGGACGAAGTGCTGGCCAACGTCAAGCTGAACAGCATGTGGCCGGTGTATCCCACACGTGAAGAGGCACTTCGGGCCGTTCGCCGATCGACCGACGCAGGACACGCTCAGCGGCACCCGTCGCAGGATGCATCCGGCTGACGCCTCGACGATTGGAAGCTCCTCGAAATCCGGCGCTCGCTCACATGCGTACCGCCACCGACAAGCAACGTCTACGCGCCGTGATGCGTCGGCGACGCGCAGCGCTTGTGGATCGCCGGGATCGGTCGCAAGCCATCTGTCGCAACGCCGCCGGATGGCTTCTTTCGTGGCTCGGCTCCAGCGGAGCGGACGCACGGCGCCCACAGCTCACCGCTGATCCGCTCAACGACCCCAGCGGCGCGGGGATGCCGGCGGACCGGCCGCGACACCACCGGACAGGCCGGCACCGAGAGGACCGGACGGACGAACCGTTGGGGCCACCGGCTGGAGATGCCACGACACATCGTCCGCCGCCGGTCGCCTGCTTTGTCGGAGTGCGGAGCGAAGTCGACACTTCGGCGCTGCTCCGATGGCTGTGCAACCGCGCGGACCTGGCACTGGCCGTGCCGAAGACTGCCGGACGCTCACTGCAATTCTGGCGGATCGACGATCAGGACCAACTGGCTCCCGGCCGCTTCGGCATTCCGGAACCGTCGGAAACGATCGTCCGCCAGGCAGCCCGGCGGGTTTCGGTGGCCGATTGTGTCGCCGTATTCGTCCCCGGACTGGCGTTCGACCCGCACGGCGGCCGTTTGGGATATGGAGGCGGGTATTTCGACCGAACGCTTTTCGAAAAGCCGTCGGCGGCCCCGGCCGTCGGCCTGGCGTTCGACTGTCAAGTCGTCGCGCGATGTCCCATGGAACCCCACGATGTCGGCGTCGATCTGTTGATCACCGAAACACGGATCATCGATTGCGGCGCAGCGAAAGACACTGCCCGGAATGGGCCGCGGCGTCCGCGGCACAACGTGTAATGGCCCCGTGTACCATGCCGCGAAGTCCAGGCGGCCAATGCCATCGGCCCATGCTGCGAATGCGGCTGCGGACGCGGTTGTCCGCCGAGACGATGTCGCGACGGCCCCCGGTACCGCCGTCGGATGCCCACCGCAGCCCGGAAACTCGTGCCCGCTCGGCTCCACCGCACACTGACAGGAAGTGGCCATGCACGTGTTCACGCGCCGACCTTGGGATCCAGACCGACAGCGACTGACGCCTCCGGAGGTGTTCGCCAACCGCGGGCATCACCGGCGGGCGTTTCTGGCCGAACTGGCGAGCGGCGCGCTCGGTGTCACGTGCGGGGCGATTGCGGGTTGCGGCCGGCCGGACGAACAGACGGTCCGCAAGGCCGGAGCCGTGCCGGGCATCGATCAAACTCTGGCACGCTTCTATCCGGCTCCTCGAAATCCCGCGTTTCGATATGAACGCCCGGAAACTCGCCGGCGCGACGCCGCCGAATTCTGCAACTTCTACGAGTTCACCGGACCGTACACCAAGGCGGTCTGGCGCTACGTGGACCGATTCCAGCCGTTGCCCTGGCAATTGCGGATCGACGGACTGTGCTCCCGCCCAACGACGCTCGACGTCGACGCGCTGCACGCCCGGTTTCGACTCGAAGAACGGGCGTATCGTCACCGCTGTGTGGAAACTTGGGCGATGTGCGTGCCTTGGACCGGTTTTCCGCTGGCCGAACTGCTTCGCCGCGTCGAGCCGTTACCCCGTGCACGATATGTCCGGTTCGTGACCGCCAGCCGACCCGAGCAGATGCCGTACCTGCGCGACGAACCCACTCTCCCGTGGCCCTACACCGAAGGTCTGACACTGGCGGAGGCCACCAATCCGCTGACCTTCCTGGCACTGGGCGTCTACGGCGAACCGCTGCTGAAGCAGCACGGTGCCCCGGTGCGGCTCGTCGTCCCGTGGAAATACGGTTTCAAGAGCATCAAATCCCTCGTCCGAATCGAACTGACCGATTCCCGCCCGGCCACGTTCTGGAACACCGTTGCTCCCCACGAGTACGACTTTACCGCCAACGTCGATCCCGAGGTTCCACATCCCCGCTGGCCACAGACCACCGAATGGATGCTCGGCACGCGCGAGCGTTACCCCACACAACCCTTCAACGGCTACGGCCGATGGGTCGCCGACCTGTATCACTGAGGTCCCATTCGACCGCCGTCTCGTCGCGTGGTCTCGCACGCCGGCATTTCCGGCACGATCGCCACAATCCGTCCGACCGCACTTCTTCCCGCACGGCCACAGAGTGCCTGAGCGATCGCGGGGCAAAGTCCACATCCCATATCCGCCGATTGTGCGGCGGCCGGTCGACGGTCGCCGCCGTGTCGTTGGTACCTTCCGACCGGCTGGCACAGCCCACAGGACCGCCAGAACGCACCGTTTCTCCCGTCGCCGTGGCGGGGTTTCCGCAATTTCAGTTCTCCGCCACGGTCCGCGTGCGGTCGAAAACTAAGCTACACGGGGAATCCGGGGCAATGGGACGCACCACCCATGCGTTCGAATCTCCCCGCGTTCGGGATTCCCCACGGTGGGAAAAGCGCCGACGACTCGAACGTCGCACCGGCAGATCCGCGGCCGGCGGCCGATGCCGACACCGTGGTCTGAGCCGGCCAAGTGCGTTCTCAGCGAGGAAACCGCGACGATGCGTTGCCCCTTGCGCGAGATCTGGAATCGCGGCTTCAGTTTCGAGACACGGACACTCCTGCTGGTCGCCGGCGTATTGTGGATCGCATTGCTCGGAACGCTGCTGGTCGGCGAATGGGAGTTGATGCAGCAGGTGGGCAACCGCGCCGAAGAAGGCGCCCGCGCCACGGCTCGCATCGTCGCGAGGGCCATCGCCGGACCGCTCGCCCGCGGTGATTATCACCACGCCAACCGCCTGTTGCGGAGATTGTTGCAGCCGAGCCCGAACGTGACGCGGGCGGTCGTCCGCGCCCCCGACGGCTCAGTGCTGCTGGAGTACCGGAACGTTCCTTCCGGGCGCGAAGAGCACCGCGCAGCCCGGCCGTCCGACGTCGTCTCGCCGGACGCCGATCACGCGACTTCGCCGTCCGAGACCACGGAAGCCAGCACGAATCCCGGCTTCCGCCCGTCGATCCACTGGAACGGTCCGGACCGCCTGACGGCCGAACATCCGGTCCGGATGTTCGGCGAACCGCTGGGAACATTGACACTCGAGTTCTGGCGGCCGATGGTC
>RFHO01000512.1 GCA_003696385.1 Planctomycetota bacterium
GCGGTCGCTTCCGCCGGCGCCCCCAATGCAAACTGCACCGCCGCCACCAGGCGGTCACGCAGCGCGGGAATCCGTCGCTCCACGGCGCGTGCCAGAGCCAGTTCGTCCGGGAACCACACCAGCGGCCGGATCAGATATCGCCACACCGCCGAACCGGCTGCCGCGACCACCGCCACGGTGCCCATCCACCGCACGAACGGATCGCCGAAGCGGAAAAACCAGTCCACCGCGCACCACGCCGCCGCCGACCAGATCGACACGCACAGCGCCACGGACGCCCCGACCGCCAGCACGGCCCGTTGCACGTGCCGCCGCACCGCACCGATGAATTCCCGCAGCGATTCATTCATGGACGTTTTCGCCTCGCGTGCCCCCCGGTTCGATTGCCGGCCCGCTGTGTGCGACCCCTGGCCCCTTTGTCCGTCGGCCAGAGGGTTGTTCCGCACGAGTGCCGCAAACCGGCCGTCGCGCGATCCGCAAACGGCACCGCCCCGAAGTCGTGCATCCGCGACCGGCAGATTCGGCGGCTGCCGCGGGGATCCATTGTTCCCGATCCGCGATCCTCCGCCAACACAAACCCTCCCCGGAGCCGCCAAACGCATGCCGCCGGCTGCCGCCCTGCCCGCGACCGCAGGTGAGCAATTGCCCGGAACCACCGGTCGCAGTATGGTAGGCACATGCTGCACTGCAGAGAGCGGATCGGTTCGCGGGCCGAGGCGAGCGGAGAGATGGTGATGGTCTGGCGACTGGTCCTGCAGACGAGCGCCGCGGGAACGGCGGCCCGCGTCCGTGCCGCACGGGCCCTGCGGCGCAGCCGTGAAGGCAAGGCTTGGGAAGCGCTGGCAGCGGCATTGGCCGACACCGACCTCCAAGTCGCCGATGCCGCCGCCGAGACGCTCCAACAGATCGGTCCGCCGGCCGTCCCCGTGCTCACGCGTTGGCTGAGCTTCCGTGACCCGCGCGTCCGGGAACGCGTTGCCGGAATCCTGGGACAAATCGGCAATGCGGCCAAACCGGCCGTTCCCACGCTGATCACACGGCTGAGGGATCCCGAGAGAGCCGTTCGAATCGCCGCAGCCCGCGCGCTGGGGCGGATCGGTCCGCCGGCCGCCGTCGCAGTCCCGGACCTGATCCGTCGCCTGGCGGACCGTGAGACGGCCGTCGCGGCCGCAGCGGCCAAGGCGCTGGGTGACCTCGCGTCGCTGGCCAGGGACGCCGTACCGGCATTGGTGCAGTGCGTGGGCCACTGGGACCGCGACCTCCGCAATGCCGCTGCGGTGGCCCTGGGACGCATCGGAGCCACTACCGGACGTTTCGTCCCTACTCTGATCCAGCGGCTGTTCGACACCGATCGCGAAGTCCGCGAAGCGGCCGCCAAGGCGCTGGGGCGGATCGGTCCGGAAGCGGCCGCCGCCGTTCCCGCTCTGCGGCAACACCTGCACGATCCGGACCGCGAAGTGCGCGAAGCGGCGACGCGGGCCATCGGACAGATCGGTGGGACCGCCGCCGAACAGGCGATTCCCGAGCTGATCCCGCTGCTGTCGGACAAGGACTGGCGGGTGCGTGAGGCCGCCGTGCAGTCGCTGGCGGCGTTGGGCCCGGCCGCGAAACCGGCCGCTGCGGCGTTGGTCGAGCGTCTCTACGACGAACGCGGCCGCGTTCGCCTGGCTGCCTGCGAAGCCTTGACCGCTATCGGCACCGACGCCACCGAGGCAATTCTGGCGCTGCTGGAGCGGCTCGAGGACAAGTACGAATCCGTCCGTACGGCGGCCTCTGCCGCGCTCATGCAACTGGGCACGGCCGTCGCGCGTGCCGTCCCGGAACTGACACGGCAGTTGCAGCAGAGCAGTCCCACGGCTCGGAAAACAGCGGTCCGCTGCCTGGCCGCACTGCGGAACCACGCCAAGCCCGCCATCCCGGACCTGATCGCCCGGCTGGCGGACGATCACCCCAGCGTCGCCGAAGCGGCGGCCGAGGCGCTGATCGAGTTGGCGCCGGCCTGCCGTCCGCACGTGCGGACGCTGCGGGACCTGTTCGTTCAGGCCGATCAGGTACAGACCAAGGCACGCTGTGCGCGCGTACTGGGCGCCCTGGGACCGGCCGCTCGGGAAGCGTTGCCCGAACTGATGGATGCGTTGGCCCGACACGGCCAGTCCGCGCTGGGCGACGAAGTGGCCGCCGCGGTGCGCCGCATCCAGCCGTCCGCCTCCTGATGCCGGCGGTTCCACCAAGCCCGCCCTCACTCCGCAAATCGCCCCGCCGGCGGTAAAAGACGTCTTCACGTTCACGCCGCTCGCACCCCGCGCCCCTTTCGGTCCGGCTGCCGTCCGGATCGTCCGGGGGGCTCCGGGCGTGCGGCCGAGGAATCGAAACCGACCGCCGGTCGAATCGGAAATCTCTCATGGCATCCGCGCTGCTCGTGGCATCCCTCATCGCGCTGTTGACGGCGTCGGGCCTGCTGTGGCGAGACGGCTACGCGCGCCGCCGCGTCATGGCTCCGCTGCTGAGCGGCCGCCGTCACCGCGAACATCGGACGTGGTTCTACCGTGCGCCCCGATGGACTTTCCCCTTGGCCGTGCTGGCCTGGATCGTGAGTGCGAACGTCGCCGGAGCGTTGGTCGGCCCGCGTTCGAGCGGCCATTTCACCGTTCGACACGTGCAGGCGATGGTCGCGGCGAATCTGCTGTTCGCCGTCTGCATCGCCCTGATCCGGCTGATCGGCGCGCTGACCCGAAACCCGGCGCAGCCGCCGTCGCACCGAACGCCGAATTCCCCGAACCCGCAGGATGCCACAGAGCCGCGTCTGCGGTGGTCATCCGATCCGTTCGGCTGGGCTCTGGAGGTGGGACGTGCCGGTGGCGATCAGGAC
>RFHO01000513.1 GCA_003696385.1 Planctomycetota bacterium
AACCATCGCGGTCGCGCTGGCGTTGACGCCCTCTGGCCGCTCGATGCGCCGTGAGCCGTCGTGGTGTTCATGGTTCGGTCTCCTGCCGGCGACCGGTCCCGGCCATCCGGTCCGCAAGCGGAACGGATGGGCACGGCGGTCGCAAGGTGAGTGAGGCACCGTGTGCCACCGCCGTTCATTGTGCCGCGCCCGCCGTTGCGTGCCAACGGGTTCCGGTGCAATCGCTGACTTGACAAACAGCGCAAGCAGGCCGTTCAATGCCCTAGCGGCCGGTTGCGGCGCGCATCGCCGTTGCAGGTCCGCTGAGCGCTTCGCGCATCCGCCCGTCAGACGCACGGATCGATGTACGAGTATCTGACCCTGATCAGTGGTCGCGCACACCCGACGTTGGCGCAGGAGATCGCCGACTATCTCGGCATCCCGCTGGGACGCGTTGCGCTGGGGAATTTCCCCGACGGCGAGATCAGCTTTCAGGTCAATCACAACATCCGCGGACGGGATGTGTTCCTGATCCAGCCCACCGGTCCGCCGGTGAACGACAACCTGATGGAACTGCTGATCATGATCGACGCCTGCGTGCGGGCCAGTGCCGAACGGATCACGGCGGTCATCCCCTACTTCGGCTACGCCCGGCAGGATCGCAAGGACGCCGGTCGCGTGCCGATCACGTCCAAGCTGGTCGCCAATCTGATCGTCAAGGCGGGCGCGAACCGCGTGCTGACGATGGATCTGCACGCGGCGCAGATTCAGGGGTTCTTCGACATCCCGGTCGACCACCTGTACGCTGCGCCCATCCTGGACGACTATTTCCTGAGTCTGGGCATGGACTCCGATGAAATCGTGATCGTCAGCCCGGACGAAGGCAGCATCAAGCGGGCGTTGCAACACGTGCACCGGCTCGGCGGGCGCCTGGCCATTGTCGACAAACGGCGTTCCAGCGCGACGGAAACCAAGCAGGCCAACCTGATCGGCGGGCCGCTGGATGGTAAAACCGCTTTGATCTTCGACGATATGATTTCCACCGGCGGGTCGATCGTGGGCGCCGTGCAGGTGGCCCGCCGTCACGGGGCGCGGAAAATCTACGTCGGCGCCACGCATCCGGTGCTGTGCGGCCCGGCCCCCAGCCGCCTGCAGGAAGCCGGCATCTGCGAGGTGGTCGTGGCCAACACACTGCCGTTGCGACCGGAGCAGCGGATTCCGAATCTGCGTGTCGTTTCCGTCGCACCGCTTCTGGGGGAGGCCATTCGCCGCATTCATCGCAACGAGTCGGTCAGCAACCTGTTCGAAAACTGATGTTGACCACTGTGTGAATGGATCGGCCGAAGCACCGGCTCGCCGCGGCCCGGCATGCCATCGGTCTTTGAAACGGGTGAGGGCAGACATGCGAGACGCGATATCCCCCGCACGGCGACGGCCGGACGAGTTGCAGATCGCCCGACGCACGTTTCTGGCGCACACCGGCTTTGGGCTGGGGGCGTTCGCCTTGAGCGACCTGCTGGCACGGGACGGAGTGCTGCAGCGCGCGTCGGCGTCGGAATCTCCACAACCCGGGATCGAACGCTGGACCGGTGTGGTCCGACCGCTGCATCATCCCCCGCGCATCCGACGGGTGATCTTTCTGTGCATGGCCGGCGGAGCGTCCCATCTGGAAACGTTCGATTACAAACCCAAGCTCGCCGAGATGCACGGCAAGCCGATGCCCGAATCCCTCACGAAGGGCCAGCCGATCGCACAGCTTCAGGGACGCAAGCTGGTCTGTTTCGCACCACAGCATCCGTTCCGCAAGTGGGGCGAAAGCGGTCAGGAAATCAGCGTCGTGCTTCCGCATATCGGCTCGAAGATCGCCGACGACATCTGCATCGTTCGTTCGATGACCACGCAAGCGATCAACCACGATCCGGCGCATACGTTCATGAATACCGGCACGACGATTTCCGGCCGGCCGTGCATGGGATCGTGGATCTGGTACGGCATCGGCAGCGAGGCCGACAACCTGCCGGGCTTCGTGGTGCTGGTGTCCGAAGGCGGCGGGCAGAGCCAACCGATCGCCTCGCGGCAGTGGCACAGCGGTTTTTTGCCCAGCCGCTTCCAGGGCGTACAGTTCCGCTCATTCGGCGATCCGGTGCTGTACCTGAACCGCCCGCCGGGCGTGTCGGCGGAGCAACAGAAGACGGTCGTCAGGGCCGTTCAGCAACTCAACGCCGCCCGGGCCGCGGAACTGGCCGATCCCGAGATCGCCACGCGGATCTCACAGTACGAGATGGCCTTCCGGATGCAAACCAGTGTCCCGGAACTGATGGAGATCCACAAGGAACCGAAGCACGTACTGCAGGCCTATGGTGTCGATCGGCTGGATGGATCGTATGCCGCGAACTGTCTGCTCGCCCGCCGGTTGGCGGAACGGGGCGTGCGGTTCATCCAACTGTATCATCGGGGGTGGGATCATCACGGCAACATCAAACGCGGCGTCGAGGTGACGGCGAAGCTCGTCGATCAGGCCACCGCCGCTCTGGTATCCGATCTGAAGCAGCGCGGGATGCTGGACGAAACGCTGGTGATCTGGGCGGGCGAATTCGGACGCACACCGATGGCTCAGGGCACCGGTCGCGACCACCACATCAAAGGCTTTTCGGTCTGGTTCGCCGGAGGCGGGGTCAAGGGGGGCACCAGCTATGGGGCGACCGACGAGTTGGGCTACAACGCAGTCGAGAACGTCACCGACGTGCATGACATGCACGCCACCATGCTGCATCTGCTGGGAATCGATCACAAACGGTTGACCTATCGTTTCCAGGGAAGGGACTTCCGGTTGACGGACGTTGCCGGTCGCGTGCTGCATGACATTCTGGTCTGAGCGGCGCTCGCCGGGTGGGCTCACGCAGTCCGACGCCTCGTTGCGCGTCGCATTCCGCACTTCGCCGCCGGCCGACCTTTTGCGGGTAAAGCGTCTCCGTCCTGCGGTTACCGGCATTGCGTTCCGCGGCACGTCGCCGTACCGCCGCCACCGTTGCCGTCGATGGGGTTTTGCAGGGACTGATCGGCATGAGCCACGATTCGCGGCAGTTTTCCACGTCCCTCACGTCGCGAAGCTTTCTCGGGCTTCTGGTCACCCAATTCCTGACCGCGTTCAACGACAACATGTTCCGCTGGTTCGTGGTGCCGATCGCCTATTTCGAGCCGCGTGCCGGCATGGGACCGCTCATGGACAAGGCCGACGCGTTGTCGTTGGGGCTGGTGTGTTTCACGGTGCCGTACCTCGTTTTTGCATCGACGGCGGGATTCCTGGCGGACCGCTTCAGCAAGCGGAACGTCATCGTGGCCTGCAAAGTGGCCGAGGTCGTGCTGATGACGCTGGCGCTGACGGCGCTGTGGCTGAAAAACCTGCCGTTGCTGTTCGTCATCGTGTTTCTGACCGGAGCGCAAAGCGCATTGTTTTCGCCGGCCAAGTACGGTGCCATTCCGGAGTTGCTCGACGAAGAGCACCTCTCGAAGGGCAACGGATTGATGGGGCTGGTGACCGTGGTCGCCTCCGCACTGGGGACCGTGGCCGGATTCTGGCTTTTCGACGCCACTCGCCCGGACCTCAGGGGTGTCGTGAGTGTCTCTCAGCTTTCGCTGCCGGCACTGTGCCTGTTGGGTGTGGCCCTGACCGGCCTGGGCGCCAGCCTGCTGATCCGTCGGCTGCCGGCGGCCGCACCGAAGCGGACTTTTCCGCGAAACCCGTTTGCCGACACGATTGGCGAGCTGAAACTGTTGTTCGCGGAGCGGGCTCTGTTCCGTGCCGCGCTGGGCATTGCCTTTTTCTGGTTTCTGGCTTCGCTGGCCAATGTCAACGTCAACGCGTTCGCCATCGATGTGTTGCACCTTCCGGAAAAGAGAATCGGCCTGCTGATGGCGGCGCTGGTCGTCGGCGTGGCATCGGGAAGCGTTCTGGCCGGCCTGCTTTCCGGAGGGAAAGTCGAATTGGGACTGGTGCCGTTGGGATCGCTGGGCATTGCCGTCAGCTCGGTGATGCTGTTCGTCGTCGGCCAGGCAACGGACACTCCGGCAATGGATCTTTCCGAGGGGACGCGAGCCACGACCGTCTGGCTGCTTCTGCTGGGCATCAGCGCCGGCTTCTTCGACGTCCCGCTGGAGGCCTTCTTGCAGTATTTCTCCGATCCGAAGCGAAGGGGCAGCATTCTCGCGGCGAGCAATTTCCTCACGTTCCTGTTCATCCTGGTTTCCGCCGGTGTGTTCTATTCCCTGCAGCACGCACTGGGTGAAAACGCCTCGGCAAAGATTTTCCTGCTGGCCGGCCTGGGGACGCTCCCGGTGACCCTGTACGTCGTCTATTTGATCCCCCACGCCACGATCCGTTTCATCGTGTGGTGCTGTTTCGGGCTGGTGTATCGCCTCCGCGTCATCGGCCGGGACAACCTGCCGGAACGGGGCGGGGCGCTGATCGTGGCCAATCACGTTTCGTGGATCGATGGCATCCTCATCATGCTCAGTTCTTCGCGGAACATCCGCATGATCGCCTGGGCGGAATACATCCGGCCGTGGCCCATCCGTTGGCTGGCGGACCTGTTCGGCGTGATTCCCATCGATACCACGCGGGGCCCCAAGGCGGTGCTGGAGGCATTGAAACAGGCCCGCGAAGCCGTGATGGCCGGAGACCTCGTGTGTATCTTTGCGGAAGGCCAACTGACGCGGACCGGGCAGTTGCAGCCGTTTCGCCGCGGCTTCGAATTGATCGTCGAGGGAACGGATATTCCGATCATCCCGGCATATCTGGACGAGCTGTGGGGCAGCATTTTCAGCTATGCCGGCGGTCGTTTCTTCTGGAAGTGGCCGCGCCGTTGGCCGTATCCGGTGACGATCGTATATGGACGGCCAATGAAACCGCCACAGACGCCGCAGAGCGTTCGGCTGGCCGTGGAAGAACTGGGGGCGGAAGCAGTGCGCTACCGAAACCGGCGGACACACATCCCGGTGATTCAGTTCCTGCGCCGTTGTCGGCGGCAGTTGTGGGCTCCGAAGATCGCAGACTCCAGCGGTGCCCGCCTGTCCGCGGGCCGTGTCATCGTCGGAACCCTGGCGTTCGCCCGGCTGCTGCGCCGCGAAGTGCTCTCTCCGGATGAGCAACGCGTGGGCGTGTTGTTGCCTCCGTCGGCCGGCGGGGCGCTCGCCAACACGGCGCTGGCAATGCTGCATCGCGTGTCCGTCAACCTGAACTACACGCTTTCGGACGACGTTTTGAATTACTGCATCGAAAAGGCCCGCATCCGGCACGTGCTGACCAGTCGGCGGTTCGTCGAAAAACGCCCCGTGTCCTTGAACGCGGAGTTGGTCTTTCTGGAGGACCTCCGCGAGCGTATCGGCACACGGGACCGTGTGCTGGCGTTGTTGCAGGCCTATCTGCTGCCGGCATCGGTATTGGAACGGTTGCACGGTTTGCATCGAATCGAACCGGACGAGCTGTTCACGATCATTTTCACGTCCGGCTCGACCGGACGGCCCAAGGGCGTGATGCTTTCGCACCGCAACGTCGCATCGAACGTTATGGCCGCCGACCACCTGTTGAACTTTCGCAGGAACGATGTCGCACTGGGGATCCTGCCGTTTTTTCACTCGTTCGGGTACACGTTTCTGCTGTGGCTGCCGCTGATGACTCCGGCCCGTGTCGTTTACCACTTCAACCCGCTCGATGCGCGGATGATCGGCAAGCTGTGCGAAGAGCACGGAGTGACGATCCTGGCTGCCACGCCGACTTTTCTGAAGGCGTACATGCGCCGTTGCACTCCGGAACAGTTCCGGACGCTGGATCTCGTGATCGCTGGCGCGGAGAAGTTGCCACCGGCGCTGGCCGAAGACTTCCAGAAAAAATACGGCATCTATCCGACGGAAGGGTACGGGACGACCGAGCTGTCGCCGTTGGCGGCGGTCAATGTGCCGCCGAACCGATCGCCCGATCCGAACGCCTGCACCAGCAAACCCGGGACGGTCGGCCGCGTGATCCCCAACTGTGTGGCCAAGGTCGTCGACGTGGACACTTTCGAGGATCTCCCTTCGGGCCGGCAGGGCATGCTGCTGATCAAGGGGCCCAACGTCATGCTGGGCTACCTCGATGAGCCCGAAAAGACGGCCGAAGTGATCCGCGACGGATGGTACGTGACCGGCGATCTGGCCATCATCGACGACGACGGTTTCATCACCTTGTCGGGACGACTGAGCCGCTTTTCCAAGATCGGCGGCGAAATGGTCCCACACGTACGGATCGAAGCCGAGCTGATCAAGATTCTCCAGCGAGACACGTCCGCGAGCGAAGCGGATGAAGACGCCGGCCCGCAGGTGGCCGTCACCGCCGTTCCGGACGAAAAGAAGGGCGAACGGTTGATCGTGCTGCACACCCCGCTGCAACGCTCGGTGACCGAGATCGTCCGCGAACTGAAGGAATCCGGCTTGCCCAACCTGTGGATCCCGTCACCGGACAGTTTCTACGAGGTAGACAGCATCCCGGTACTCGGCAGCGGCAAGCTGGATCTGAAACGCATCCAGCAATTGGCTTTGGAGCTGACGCGGCGCGAGAGTCCATCCACGACCGGCGCCGGCGGCGAGTCACCTCC
>RFHO01000514.1 GCA_003696385.1 Planctomycetota bacterium
AGTTCGCCCTTTCCTTCGACTGTTTCACGAGCCATCACCGTTGGTTCGCGCCTCCAGGAGGGATTCTTCCGCGGCGAGACGAACGACGCCCCGACACCTCCGAGGCCCTTCGTTCACGCCGTTTCAGCGGGGGCCGCGGTCGGGACGGCCCAGCAGGCCACGCGGTGCCCGTCACCGACCGACTCCAGCGGGGGATTCTCCTCGCGGCACCGCGGCTCCGCGATCGGGCAACGAGCCACGAACGGACAGCCCGAAACCGGCGTGCTCGGGCTGGGCACGTCCCCGCGCAGCATCTGCGGTTCCTTGCGTTGGCAGGGGTCGTCCGGCGGAATCGCCTCCAGCAGCACCCGGGTGTAGGGGTGGGCGGCGTGATCATACAGGCGATCGGCCGCGATGTCTTCGACGCAGAAACCCCGGTACACCACCATCACACGGTCGCAGAAGTGCTCGACGACCTTCAGGTCGTGCGAGATGAACAGCATCGTCAGTCGGCGTTTCTGCCGCAGATCCTGCAACAGATTCAGAATCTGGGCCTGCACGGACACGTCCAGCGCCGATACCGGCTCGTCGGCCACCAGAAAATCCGGATCGACCGCCAGCGCGCGGGCGATGTTCAGCCGCTGCCTCTGGCCTCCGGAAAACTCGTGCGGAAACCGGTGCAACGCGTCCGCCCCCAGCTCCACGTCCTCCAGCAACTGCACGATCCGCCGTTCGACCTGATCCCGCGGCACGGCCCGGTGAAACCTGAGCACCTCACGAAGCATCGTCCGGGCCGTCATCCGCGGATTCAACGAGGAGTACGGATCCTGAAAGACCATCTGCATTCGGCGCCGCAGAGCCCGCAATTCGGACCGCGATGCGGTCGTCACGTCCACCCCGTCGAACACCACCCGCCCGGACGTCGGCGGGATCAGCCGCAGAATGCACTTGCCGAGCGTCGACTTGCCGCAACCGGACTCTCCCACCACGCCCAGCACCTCGCCCCGCCGCACGGACAGGGAAATCCCATTGACGGCATAGACACGCCGCCTGGGACCGCCCAGCAAGCCCCCCCCCTTCTCGAAGTGCTTGACCAGATTCTCCACCCGCAGCAACGGCCGCTCACCGGCGTCGGTGGACCGCACCGCATCCCGCCGGACTGCCCGGGGCGCGTGGCCGTGTGATCCGTCGGGGCTTTCCACGCCGGGCTGCGCGCTGTCCAAAGACTCGTCCATCGCCCCGTTCGCCGTCGTTTCCCGGGCCTCGATCGCGTCCCCGCGCCGTCCTGGTTCGCACCGGTCACGCGGCCGCCGGATCCGGCCCCGCCGAGTCCACCAACTCCACAGCACCCCATAGGCCGCGCCGTCCCGGACCCGGGCGCCGTCAGCGTTCCCGCCGCGCCGTTCGCACGCCGGAGCTCACGCCAGGTCCCGGTCCTCGAACAGCAGAAAGGCCAAAAACACCGCCGCCGTACAGTAGCACACGCAGTAGATCGCCGCGTACAGCAGATAAACCGGCGGAACCATCACTCCTGTGGCCACCGCCGCCTTCGTGTCGAACGAATCGAGACTGGGCATGACCGTGGCGATCAGTCGAGCCATGAACGCCACGAACTCCTGTTGGATTCCCCCCGGTCCCACCAGGACCGGGGTCAGGTGACCGACGACGAAAATGGCCAGGCAGGTCACGATGTTCACGACCGTCGGAACGCGGGTCGAAATCGCGACGCTCACCGCCGCCAGCACGGCGACCTCCATGAAGCTCAGCAGAATCCCCGGCAGGATCTGCAGCACCGCCGACAGACGCTCCTCGTTCGGCAGGAACGTCCCCGGTTGGAACAGGTCGGGGACCTGCTTCGCCGATTCCCGCGCGTCGTAGCCGACTTTGTAGTAGATCAGCAGGCAGAACAGGACCACCAGCGGCGCCATCAGCAGCACCACCGCCTGCATGATGCCCAGATACTTTCCGACGATGAAATGCCGCCGATTGACGGGCTTGGACAACAGCGTCATCGCCGTCTTGCCTTCGATTTCCTGCGAGATCGCAATGCTGGCCGTCCAGACCGCCAACAGCAGCCCCGAAAACAGCATCGTCACCAACCCGCAGTCCTTGAGCATCTTCACGTCGTCGCCGAACGAGAAGAACGGCAGAAACGTATACACGACCAGAATCAGCGCCGAAATGCCCAACAGCAGGAAGAATACCGGCTGGCGAACCGCCTCCTTCGCCGTACCGCGGGCGATGTAGCCCACCCGGCTGACGCGGTTGATCGCAAACAGTCCCACCAGCACCAACAACGTGGCAATGCCACAGGCCCACCATTGCCAGGCGGGAATCCGGTCCGGCCGAAGCATTTCGGCGGCCAGGGTCGCGAACGGCAATTCCCCGATCATCGGAACCTCTCGTCAAACGAAACCGACGCCCCGCCCCGATCGGCGACGCGTTCACGCCGGAAAATAACGGATCATGCGGCGTTTCGCACCCCTCCGCCCGCGGCTGTCCGTACGCATTTCTCTCCGTGATCGTTGGACCCGCAACGCCGTTCCCTCTTTGGGCCGCCCGCAGAAATCGGCCGCGCCGCCGGCGCCGCCTGGATCCGCTGCGGCGTTGTTTCCTTCCCGGCCGCTGCGAAAAACCACGGCTCCCCGTCTGGTGACGTCACGCCATCTGCCGCCTGCGCCCGCGGCCTGCGGGCGCGGTGCCAGCACCGGCACCGCGGCCGCCCGCCGCCACGCGCGACACAAAGCCCACCCCGACCGTTCCTTTACGGCGGCTCGGGCACTCGTTGTAATTTCCCCGCTCCGGCGA
>RFHO01000515.1 GCA_003696385.1 Planctomycetota bacterium
GCCACCCGCGGCGTGCTTCCCGTCTTCGCACGTCTGCACGAATTTGCAAACGGCCGACCGCGACGCGTGAGGTGCGCCGCCACAAGGGCTCTGCCGCGGGACGGTTCATGCCCGCCGCGGCCGATGCACTCGCACGACCCGTTGGAAGTGCAGTTCCACGACACCTTCCAGAACGCGGCGCAGCCCTTCCACCAGGCAGTTCGGCTCGTTGTCCGTCTCCCCCTGCCGCTTGATCTCCTCGAGCGGCGTCCCGGGAAAGACGGTGAAGGAACTCTGGTGGATGATCTGGTTGCCCGCGTCCAGTTCGGGCACGATGAAGTGCACGGTGGCTCCGTAGGTCAGCATCCGGTGCTCGTACGCGTCTTCATAGGGCCGAAATCCGGGAAACGGCGGCAACAGGCCGTGGTGCAGGTTGATGATGCGTCCGCCGGCGAATTCCCAGCAGGTCCGCGCGGGCAGGATCCGCATGTACCGGGCGAGCACGACGTAATCCACATCGTACTGGTCGAACAAAGCCACCATCCGCTCGTTGTCGGGGTTGCCGTGTTCGTCCCCGATCATGTGCCAGTCGACGCCGAACTGCTCCGCCACGCCGCGGCACGCTTCCCGGTTGCCGATCATCACGGCCGGCTCCGCCCGCAATCGACCGTCGCGGATCGCCCGCAGCACCGCCAGGGCCGGTTCCGTGCGGTACGTCGTACAGATGGCCAGTCGCGCGGCCCGCTGGTGTTCATCGCGGCACCACACGCGGACCTTCAGGCCCTTGGCCTCGCCGACGTTTTCGAGTTCCCGTCGCAGGACGGCCACCGGCGGGCCGTCGGTCGGCCACTCGATCCGCAGCAGCATCGCGAACAACCGCTCCGATCCGTGGTCGTACATCTGGATCTCGTGGATGTTCGCCCCCTGCGTGGTGACGTAGTGGACGATCGGGTCGGCCAGTCCCCGGTTGTCCGGCCCCACGGCCGTCACGATCACCTGACGCGCATCCATGGCTTTCCTCACCTCCGGGCTGCCTCCTTTGCAACTCCTCGGTGCCGGTAACGATCCTCGCCGGGTCAGCGGGCCGGACGCGCCGGCAGGCAGGCCAGCCGGTGATAGCTCCGCAGATACATCCGCCCGTTGGCCACGGCCGGCGTGGAATGCGACGGATCTCCCAAGGGCGTCTGCCCCAGCAGCTCGAACGTATCCGACGCCCGGACGACCGTCACGTCGCCGTTTTCGCTGATGCAATACAACTTCCCGTCCACGCACACCGGCGAGCCGCTGTAGTTGCCCCCCACGCGCTTGACCCAGACATCCTTGCCGGTCTGAAGATCGACGCAGGCGACGATGCCCTGGTCGTTCCAGTTGAACAGCCGGCCGTTGTAGACGATCGGCGTGGGCACGTAGGGGATGTATTTCGTCCGCGACCACCGGATCCGCCCGGATCCGCTCCGGCCGGCATCCAGCGACGGGTCCACCGCGATCTGCAGCACGCCATAACGTCCTCCCTGGCCGCACGACGCGATCACCAGACCGCCGCCGAACACCGGACTGGCCACCGTCCGCAACGGAAACTCTCCGGCCGCCCAGTTGAGCATCCCGGTCGAGGGATCGAGACTGGTCACGCCCGTCGCGCCGCTGACGCAGATGATCTGCGGGGGCTGTCCCGGCAGCTGAACGATGCATGGCGTGGCATAGGAAGTTCGCCGGATCGCCCGCAACGTACTCCAAACGGTCCGCCCGGTGCGTTTGTCCAATGCCACGATCGAACTGGGACCCTTCTGGTCGTTCGGCACGATGAGCAGGTCTTCGAACAGGATCGGCGAAACTCCCAGACCGTGCTGGCTCTCGAAGCTGCCCAGGATCCGCCGCCAGACGATCTCACCGGAAAAGTCGTACGCGGTGACCACGTAGCGTTCTTCGTCCGCGAACGACACGTACACCAGCTCCCCGTCGGTGGTGGGTGTCGTCGAAGCCCAGCTGTTCTTCGCGTGTTTGTGGCTGCGGTTCATTCCGATCGACCGCACCCAGCGGATCCTGCCGCTGAGGGCATCCAGGCAGAAGAAGTACCGCACGGCTCCTTCGTCGATCGCCGAAGTGACAAACAGCGTGTCTTCCCAGATGATCGGTTCGCCGTGCCCAACGCCCGGGAGTGTCACGTTCCAGGCGTAATCGCGATCGGTCCAGCGGACGGGAATGCCCTTCTCCGCACTGATTCCGCTTCCATTCGGACCACGGAACCGCGGCCAGTTTTCGGCCCGTACCGCTTCCGTGACAGCGAGCGTCAGAATCACCGCGGCGACAACCAAGCCGATTCGTGTCCTGTGCATGACCCCTCCTTTGCGTCGGTCGGAACGGGATGCGCAAACGTCGATTGCGAGCGGGTGCAGTATCGCCCAGCGGCTGCGGCATGCAAAGCGTCCGAATGCCGTCCGCCGTCCGGCTCGGCCGCGCGGATTCCATCACGGACCGGCTGTTGCCCAGCCCGCCGACGGCCGTCGCGTGGTCGGTCAATCGGTGACAGCTTGCAATCCGTACAAGGGCGCCAGCTTCCGGCGCAAATGATCGATCAACGGACGGTGGTCCAGCGGCTCGCCGCAGACCACTCGCACCAGCTCAGCAGCGCGGAATCGCATTCCGTGCCGGTGGATCTTCTCGTTCAGCCATCGTCTCAGAGGCGTGAAGTCGCCACGGCCGAACAGTCCCTGCAACTCTCCCAGGTCGCGGTCCGCCGCCCGATAGAACTGGGCGGCGTACATGTTGCCCAGGGCATAAGTCGGAAAGTAGCCGATCAACCCGGCGCTCCAGTGGACATCCTGCAGACACCCCTGGGCATCGTCCGGAGGCCGGAGGCCGAAATCCCGCTCGAACCGGCGGTTCCACTCTTCGGGAACGTCCGCCGGCTTCAGTTCGCCGGCGATGATTTCCTGCTCCAGCTCGAACCGCAGCATGATGTGCAGGTTGTAGGTCACTTCGTCGGCTTCGACGCGGATGAACGAAGGTTGCACGTCGTTGACGGCAAAGTGGAACTCGTCCTCCGAGACGTCGTCCAGAACTTCCGGGAACGCCTCCTGCAATCGCGGAAAGCAATACCGCCAGAACCCACGCGAACGACCCACGAAATTCTCCCACATCCGCGACTGCGATTCGTGGATCCCCAAAGAAACGGTTTCGCCCATCGGCGTTCCGAACGCGTCCGGCGGCAATCCCTGTTCGTACAGCCCGTGGCCGGCTTCGTGCAGCGTGCCGAAAAACGCACTGTTGAAGTAGTGCGGATCGTAGCGCGTCGTCAGCCGACAGTCGTGCGGGCCCAGCGACGTGCAAAACGGATGGGGCGATTCGTCCAGCCGGCCGCGTTCGAAGTCAAAGCCGATCCATTCCGCAACCCGGATCGCCAGTTCCCTCTGTCGTGCAACCGGGTACTCGCGTTGGAGGACTTCGCGACGCGGCCGGCGCCCGGACGCCGTGATCTCACCCAGCAAACGGGTCAATTCCTCCCTCAGCGGCTCGAACACGCGCTGCACGTCGGCCGCACGCATCCCCGGTTCGTACTCATCCAGCAACACGTCGTACAACGTGGCGTGCTCGTCCGTCTGCTGGGCCTGCGCCTGTTCCCGCTTCAACGTGACCATCTTTTCCAGCCACGGAAGGAACAGACTGAAATCCGACGCCCGGCGCGCGGCGACCCACACCTGCTGCGCCATCGTGGCCACCCGCGACAGCTCTTCGACCAGCGCCCGCGGCGTCCTCGTCGCACGGTCGTACCGGCGCCGCGTCTCACGGACGTTGACCCACACGGCCACATCATGCTCGGAGGCATCGGGTGGCAACTGTTCTTCCAGCGTCGCCAGCCACTCCCCCAATTGCGGATCCGTCATCCGCTGGTGATACATACCGGCCAGAAGGGCCGTCTGTTCCGCGCGATGCTCCGCTCCACCCGGGGGAAGGTAGGTCTGTTCGTCCCATCCCAGAACCGCATTGGTCGTCCCCAGCGTTGCGGCTTCCTTCAGATGACCGATCAATGCGACGTACGCGGGATGTTGAGTCAGTGAGCCCATCAGTCGTGGTTTTCCTTGCGTCTGGAGCCGGGGCAATCACGTTTCATCCGGCCGGCTCGACGACCGCGGCTCCGGGCCCTCCGGGCATGCGGCCAGCGAGCCGTCTTCCTCGGTCATGCCCCATCGGACCGCCCGAACAGCAGGCCGGACCGTTCACCGCTGTCACCCGCCGCGCCGGCGTCAGCGGCCGTAATCGAAGCCTTCCGCAGTCGCTTTCTTGTTCAGCCGGTTGTGGCAATACAGTCCCTCGAGAACGAATTCGGCCAGCGACGCGAGCAAATGCGGCTCCCACGGGGGCACCATCAGCTCCGGCTCCCATTCCGCGGCAATGGTCCGCAACCGCGGCAGAAGGTCACCCAGCGGCCGCATCTTCTGGACGATCTGCTCGCTGGTCAGCGCATCACCTGTGACGATCGTCCGGCCCTGGTCGAAATAGTCCAGCACCGAGCGGAACTGCTTGGGGCTGAAGTGCTCGTCGAACACGACCTTGACGGCTTCTTCGACGATCCGCCCGAGCAATCGGTCTTCCTCGCCCGGCTCATCCGCCATCGACAACTCGATCTTCCCGCGGCTGCCCGCCAGCACGGCCGTCAGGTCGCTGATCCTCGGAATCCCGTACCCCTGCCGCTGCAGCAGCGAACGCCGCTCCACGTTGGAGATCACGTTCTCGTAATTCGCGATCGACATCCGCACGCTCACGCCCGAAGCCTGATTCACGTGCGGGCTGCAACGGGCCAGCCGAGAAATCTCTTCGATGATGTCCGCCATGAAGGCCGGCACCCGCACCTGCACATCGCCGTCCCGCTGAGCCCACGCATTCTCCTGAGTGATCCGCACGCCCAGCCAACGGGTGCGCGGATAATGCGTGCGGATCACGGACCCGATCCGGTCCTTCAACGGCGTCACGATCCGGCCGCGGTTCGTGTAGTCTTCGGGATTGGCACTGAAGACCATGCACACATCCAGAGGCAACCGAACGGTGAAGCCGCGAATCTGTACGTCGCGCTCCTCGAGCACATTGAACAGCCCCACCTGAATCTTCGGACTCAGATCCGGCAGTTCGTTGATGCAGAAGATGCCGCGATTGGTGCGGGGAATCAGGCCGAAGTGCATCACGTCCTCGCTGGACAGATGCCGCCCTTCGGCATGCTTGATCAGATCCACTTCACCGATCAGGTCGGCGATGGTCACATCGGGGGTCGCCAGCTTTTCGTGGTAGCGACGATCGCGTCCGATCCATTCGATCGGACACGCGTCCCCCTGTTCGGCCACACGCTCACGGGCATACCGGGAAATCGGAGCCAACGGGTCGTCGTTGATTTCGGAGCCGGCAACGATCGGGATCGCATCATCCAGCAACGACACCAGCATCCGCAACATCCGCGTCTTGGCCTGCCCGCGGAGCCCCAGCAAGAGAATGTCGTGCCTGGAAAGAATCGCGTTCTGGATCTCCGGGATCACGGTGTCATCGTAACCGATGATGCCCGGAAACAGCGGCTCTCCGCGACGCAGCTTGCCCAGCAGGTTGCGCCGCATTTCATCCTTGACGCTCACCGGCCGATAGCCGCTCTGCTTCAGTTCCCCCAGCGTCTTCGGTCGCTCGGCCATGGCATCCCGTCCCGCGCTTCAGTCCGCCGGATGGCTGCTGCGATACGGCCATTCGTCCCCCGGAAACTCCCGCAGCCGGCGGACCGGGGCGGCGTAAAGGTAGGCCAGCACCGGTCGGTCGTCAAACGGCGGCGTCAACTCCACCGGAGCACGGTAAAACAGAGCGTCCGCCACTCCTTCGATCTCGTCAAGCCGCCGCAGACAGGCTTCGGAAACCTCCCACACCTCACCCCGAATCGAGCGGCCCGCTCCATCCGCGACGCGGACCAGCCCGGGGAAATCCGCGACCACGTACAGCCGATAATGCGGTTGCGTTCGCCCCGGCCCCAGGAATCTCTGACCGGCCAGCGCCGCATGGCGGGACAAACCGCGTTTGAGCGTTCCGTACACGAACAGCCGTTGCGTCATCGATTATTGCCCCTCCCTGCGACCGAATTCCCGTTTTCACCACCGCTTGCCGGTCGGCGGGCCGTTGCGGCTGCGGCAGTGGTACGCCACAATCCCGCTCTCGTCCATTCCCGCATCCCTGCGCCGCAGCCCCTTGGCGGGCCCGCACGGCGTCCTTCCTTTCCAATCCCGGAACGAGGATCGGCAGAACGTTGGAGTATCTGATCCCTGAAGAATGGTTCCGCGGCGTCCAGTGGCCGATTCTGGCGTCGATCGCGGTCGCTGCGTTCTATGTTCTGGTCAAGGGCGCGGACGTACTGGTCGACGGCGCGGCAGGCCTGGCACGCCGGATCGGGGTCACCGAGACGGTGATCGGCGCCACCGTCGTTTCGCTGGGCACCACCACACCCGAATGCGCCGTATCGGTGATGGCCGCCTGGACGGGCAATGCCGGACTGGCTCTGGGCAATGCCGTCGGTTCGGTGATCGCCGACAGTGGCCTGATTTTCGGGGTCGGTTGCCTGCTGACGCAACTTCCGGCGGATCGGTTCCTGTTGTCGCGGCAGGGATGGGTCCAGTTCGGCAGCGCTCTGCTCCTGGCGGCGGTCTGCTACGCGCAGTACGCTCGGCTCGGCGACGCCGCAACGCTGTCCCGACCCATCGGACTGCTGTTCCTCGGGCTGCTCGCGGTGTACATGCTCGCCTCGGTCCGCTGGGGCCGCCAGCATCACGCACTGCACGCCGCAGAACCCGATCGCCCAGACGAAGTCACCGGCAGCCCCCCCTCCGTTTCCACGCCGCCGGTCGACACCGCCGTGCATGCGCAGGCCGGCCACGAAAGCGGCAGCACTCCGGCGGTCGCCGGGAAGACGACGGCAGCCGGGGAAGCCACGGCGGACGTGGTCGAACGGTCCGAGCTGCCGGCTCCTGAACGCCATTCCGTCTGGACGTTGCTGGGCATGGTGTTCGGCGGACTGATCCTCGTCGTCGTTTCCAGTCACGTGCTCATTCAGTCGATCTCGGAAATCGCCCGCCAGTTCCAGATCCCTCAGGTCGTGATTTCCGGTTCGATCGTGGCCTTCGGCACGTCGCTGCCGGAACTGATCGTGGGCGTGGTCTCGATCCGCCGGGGACATGCGGAACTGCTGGTCGGCAACGTGATCGGGGCGGACATTCTCAACGTGCTGTTCGTGATTGGAGCGTCCGCGGCGGCCGCACCCCTGCCGATCATCGATCCGCAAGCGGAGCCGCCTCACGTTTTCCTGTTGTTGCACTTGCCGGTGATGCTGGTGATCCTCGGGCTGTTCCGGCTGTTCATTGCGGTTTCCGCCCGCCGCACGCGATTCTCACGCTGGATGGGCGTACCACTGGTGCTGACGTACCTGGCGTTCGTGATGCTGTCGTACGCCCGGTGAACTGCATCGCCCCGGGCCGGAAAGCCGACCGCCGATGCCGTTCGGCCACCGTCAGCGGCGGCGCAGTGCCTCGCGGATTTCGCGCTCGTCGGCCTTCTTGCGGAGCACTTCCCTCTTGTCGTGCTGCTTGCGACCGCGGGCGACCGCGACCCGCAGCTTGACCAAACCCCGTTTCAGATACACCTCCAGCGGAATCGCCGTCACTCCAGGACGTTCGATCTGATCGCGGATTTGCCGGATTTCGCGGCGGTGCAGCAGCAGCTTCCGCGGACGCAACGGATCGTGGTTCTGCACGTTGGCCTGCGGGTATTCGGCGATGTGGGCATTGACCAGCCACAGTTCGCCGTCGCGGTAGCGCACATACGCCTCCTCCAGCGAAATCTTGCCGTCGCGGATGCTTTTCACTTCGCTGCCCAGAAGTGCCAGGCCAGCTTCCCACTGTTGCAGGATCTCGTAGTCGTGCCGCGCACGACGGTTCCGGCAGACCAGCCGGTCGTTGGGACTCTGGTTCGCGCTGCGTTTCCGAGATTTCGCCATGACCCTGCGAGGTTGATCCGCCCCGAATCGCTCGCCGAAACGAACACTGCGTGACGTGCACCGCATCTCCCCGACAAATGCGACGCATCCGGCCTCTGCGGCATGCCTCACGCAGCAAGCTCCCGCGGAGTAACCGTCCGGAGCACATCGATCGACGCGTTGCCGGCGTCGGGCGCCCGCGGACTGCACGGCCGCGACGGAGCGGTGCCGAAACGCCGCAGTCCTTTCACCCTCCGGGAACGACGGCGGGGACACGCCGTGCCGCGATCACGCCGAAGCCCGGCGCTTCGAACGGTGATCCGCTCGTACAGCGTCTGCGGACGGCGACCGCAATCGTGCCTGCGGCACGTGTTTCGGCCAGCACACGGAGAAGGTGGCCCCTCGGCCGGGACCGTCGCTTTCGGCGGCGATGTGCCCGCCGTGTTCCGTGACGATCCGGTGACAGATGGCCAGTCCGAGCCCCGTTCCCCGGCCCTCCTTGCCGTGTGTGAAGAACGGCTCGAACAGATGCTCCAGGTGCGCCTCCTCGATGCCCCGACCGTCGTCGCGCACGGTCAGTATCGCAGCATCGGCGCGTTCGTCCAACGATACTTCCACGCGGCCGCCGGCGGAGGTGGATTCCAGTGCGTTGGCCACCAGGTTCAGGACCACCTGTTTGAATTCCACCCGCTTCGCCTCGATCACCACCCGCTCCGGGCAATTCAGCACCAGTTGGCGGTCGCGGAAGCGTCCCAGTGCGGACACGGTTTCGAGCACCTCGCGGGTGAGCGTCGCGGCGTCGACCGGTTCGCGGGGCTGATCCACGCCGCGGCTGAACTCGGACAGCCGCGCGGTGATCACCCGGCACCGCTCCGATTCCTGGCGGATCGTGGACAACGACCGTTCGATCGCCTGGCGGTCCTCCTCCGGCAATTCCACCGCGCAGCGCCGCAGACGCAAGGCCACCGCGTCGGCCGACCAACGAATGGCCGCCAGCGGATTGTTGATCTCGTGCGCCACTCCGGCCGCCAGAAACCCCGTGCCCACCAGCGCCTGTGTGCGGATCAACTGCCTGCTGCGTTCACGTACTTCCCGGTCCCACTCTTCCTGCTTCTGGCAGAAACGTTCGGCGATGCGATTGAGCGTCTCGGCCAGCTCGGCCATCTCGTCGCCGCTGCGGACATGCGCCCGGCACTCGAAGTGCCCCTGAGCCATCCGGCTGGCGACTTCATGCAACGTACGGATCGGTCGGAACAGGGAACGGTGCACGAAGCCCGCGGTGATCACGAACAGCACCACCACGACGGCACCGCTGACCATCAGCCCCCAGAACGCCGTGTGGTACGCATCCCGCGCCGCCGCGGCCTTTTCCCGCAGCTCGGCGTGCGTCTCGGGGATCTGTGCCGCCAAAGCGATCAGTCGCTCGAGCCGTGCCCTCCAGACGGGAATACGGTCGGCCGGCACCCGACCCGCCGGAAGGGTCGCGGCCTCCTCCCGGAGCGTCTGCAGCTCCGCGTCAATCTCCGCCAGCAACGCGTTGGCAACCCACTGCGAAGTCCCCGCCGGTCCGGATTGCCGCGTCTGGCGATATTCGCGCACCCGCCGCTGAACGGTGGCGACCCGCTCTTCCCAGTCGGCTGCGGGGGCGGCCGGTCCGCGCGGGGCGATGCCAAGCCATTCCGGCGCCACCAGACCGGCCAGCGCCTCGACGACTTCCGCCCGCCGCGGGCCGCGGAGCACATTGAAATCCGGGTCGTTGACGAATCGCCGGAACTGGTACACGCCCCACAGAGCGGCCCCCAGCAGCGCGCACAACATCAGCGCCACCAGCGCGGCCAGCGTGACCAGCTTGCGGCGGATGGACCGAGTCAGAAACACGCGTGTCCTCGCGACCTCGTTGTCGGATCGGTCGCCGCCGACGACAGCCTGAACGCGCCGCCGTCGCGCGTGCGACGCCGCGCCGCCACACACTCCCTTCACGCGGCGAACTCTAACACAACCCGTTCGTCCGACAAAAGAGCGCTGCCGTCCCGCCGCGGATCCCCGCCGCCGCTCGGCTCGCCGACCGACCGCCGTCGCGGCCGTGCACCGACCCGAACGCACAGATTCGCCCGTTCCAACCAACGCGGGCGAGGCACCGGCCGCACCGGTGGCTTGCGTTCGGTGACGCACGAACCGTAACGTGATGCCCGGTTCTGGACCGCCGCGGTGCACGCAGCCGGAACCACGCGGTCCGGAACCGGGGCGTACGCAGCCCCGACGTGCGGGCGCTCACGCCATACCTGCGATGGCGGCTGTTCCGGTGACGCGTGGCACGACGACGAACCGGTGGTCACGACGACCTGTGTGTCGGTCCGCACCGGATGATGCCCGCCGTCGCACACCTCTGGACACCGCGGTCGCACGCACCGTGAAGATCGGGGGCCACCATGTTCATCAGCCGCAAGACGATCCGTACCTCGACACTGGCCAACTTCTGCCGTTTCCTCGGCAACATGCTCCACTCCGGCGTCGACCTGATCCGCTCGCTGGACACGGCGATGGAGAAGGCCGTCGATGCGCAGACGCGCGAAGTGCTGCAGCGCGTCCGCGAGCGGATCGTGAACGGGCAGCCGATCGCCGACGCCCTGCAAGCGGAAGATCCGTACTTCCCCAAACTCTTCGTCGCCATGGTCGCGCTGGCGGAACAGTCCGGGAAGCTGCCCGAAGTGCTGCTGCACCTGGCCGAGCACTACGAAAAGATGATCGAACTGCGGCGAACGTTCATCAGCGGCATCGCCTGGCCGGTGTTCGAATTCATCGCCGCCTTGCTGGTGATCGCGTTGCTGATCCTGATCGTCGGGCTGGTGGTCGACGAAGGACGGCAATCGCCGGTCGACTTCATGACGTTCGGGCTGCGCGGTCCGACAGGCGCAATGATCTGGCTCGGTTCGTGGGCGGTGCTCATCGCGCTGGGATTCGCCACATTCCTGCTGGTCCGCAAGCTTTCCCGAGGCCATGCGTTCGACCGGTTCCTCCTGAAGCTGCCGGTGATCGGGAAGGCGTTGCAGTCCTTCGCCATCGCTCGGTTCTCCTGGGCGTACTACCTGACCCAACAAAGCGGCATGCCGATCCAGCAGTGCCTGCAGGCCAGCCTGCGGGCGACGAACAACCGCGCCTACATGGCAGCCTTCGACACGATCTGGGGCGCCATTCGTGACGGCAGTGACCTCTCCGTGGCCTTGCGCAAAACAGGTCTGTTCCCGGAAGAATACCTGCACGTGGTGGCGGTCGCCGAAACCTCCGGAACCGTCCCGGAAGAACTGCACCGCCTGAGCCCGCAGTTCGAAGAAGAGGCACGCCGCAATCTGCGAGCCGTCACTCGAGCCTTCGGGGTGACGATCTGGGTCATCGTCGCCGCCTTCATCATCTCGTTCATCCTGCGGTTCTTCATCTGGTACGTGGACCAACTGAACCAGCAGCTTCGAATGATCCATTGACGGCGGATCGACGAAAGCCGACTTCGCGGCGCATCGGCGCGGGACACGACGCTTCATCCCCGGGGCACGCTCATGACGACTCGTCGCACGGCGCGTTCCGCGCCCCGGCCGTGCGAGTTTTCCCGGTCGCCGGTTGTCGCCATCGTCGGTCGATCAGCGATCGCGCCCGTCCCTTCGGTCCCCAGCGCTTTCCGCGATTTCCGGGACATGGGCCGTGCCACGTGCGGGCAAACGGTCGATCACGTCGTCCAGCGGGCGCGCCCAGGACAGCTCGGGGCGCTCCGCGAGCCATTTCAGCGTGGCCCGCAGCCGTTCGACCGCCTGCGTGACCGCCTGCGGATCGGGCGGAGCCGTGATCCCCGCCACAATCGCCGCGTCCCTTCGCTTCACGGGCAGCGCCCGCGGCGCGGCTTCGCCGACGAGAGCCAGTGTCTGTTCCAGCGTTGCCGCCCACAACGACCGCCGCGCTCGCCATGCGGCCAGCACCGGATCGGGCCGGCCGAGCCGGTTTTCGCGGCCGTCCCGCCGCGCATGGTCCTCCAGCAGCGCGGAACAGCGCAACACGTTGGTCAACACCCCGATCAGGAACTTCCTTCGTCGCCGATCCGCCGGCCGCACTTCGCCGTACTCTCGCAGCAGGCTCGGCACCGGCTCGTTCTTCTGAGGATCGACCTGCAGGTTGTGCCGCACTTCCCCCGCCGTCCAGCCCACGAATTCCCAGTCTCCGCCGGCCGGATGCCCCGCCTCCACCAGACGCGGATCGTCCACCACATGGCACGCCGCACAGCGCTGCGCCAGCAGCACCAGTCGTGTCGGCCGGATCAACCCCCGGTCCTCCGCCTCGTTCATGCGTCGCCGGCGAGTCAGCGTGAGATCGGCATGCACATCGATCCATCCACTCCGCTCGTCTCCAGCCGCGCCATGACAGGCTTCGCACGCCACGCCCATCACCAGCCACCGCGACACGCGTTCGATCGAGGCATCGCGCCGGCCTTCCGCCTTGGCATCGCCCCGGCGTTCCGCCGATGAATCGGATCCGCCGGAGACGGAATCGGCAGTGACGCCTCCATCGAATGCCTCCGCGGCAGGACGCCGTTCCGTCTCGACCGCCGCCGACGACCGAATCCCCACCATCCGGTGCGCCGCCGGAGCGTGACAGCGCAGGCACCCGACGGACGAACCGCCGACGGCCGCCACATACCGCTCCGCGCGCCGCGAACCGGACAACGCACGCCACGAGCCGGCGTGGCTCGACCGCATCCACGCCACATGCTCCGCCTCGTGGCACTCGGCACAAGCCGCCACGCCCGCCCACGCCCGCAGCGACTTTTTCCTCGCAGCGTCCCCGCCCCTTGCCGTCGACGCGATCCCGTGCGCGACGGACACGACGCGCGCCGCGTGCAGAGCCGTTCCCGGCGCGCCAGGTTCGGGTTCCCGGGCGGACGGCCCCCGATCGGCAGCGTCGCCCGCCGGTGGTCCGGGCGAGCCGGATGCGTCGCTTCGGTCGCTTCCCGGCGGATCGAAAACTCCCTCCCATGCGGCCCGTTCGAAC